>NZ_JBEXCW010000043.1:0-69982 GCF_040605435.1 Streptomyces sp. NPDC005574 | reverse complement strand
GCCGGATACGACCTCAACACTCGCATCCTCGCAGGCCACGGGCACCTTCTGCTGATACCCGATCAGATCACCTCAGCCGCTGAATATCCGAGGTTGAGGCGCCGTGCCGTCGGCGGGGCCGTCCGGCTGCGCGGGTTCACCGGCCGGCAGGCGCGGATCGGGGCCCTGCGGGGAACCCCAGGAGACGCGGCGGTCCTGCTCCCCGCCGAAGCCGGCCTGCCGGGAGCGGTCGGCGCCCCAGGCGGACGCGGGTTCGGGCCGGCTGCCGTGCCGGGCGTCGGGGACGGAGGGGCCGGTGTGCGCCGGGGGGCCGGCGGGAGTGACCGGGTCCTCGTCGAAGAAGAACGGGCCCGTCTCCTCGGCCGGCGCGGAAGCGGGCGCGTGCGCCGGTGGTGCGCCGGTCGGTGACGCGAGCGCCCCGCCGTCGGAGGGCGCCGGACGGCTGGTGCCCGGCACCCAGGAGGCACCGTTCCAGTACCGGACGTACCCAGGAATGGAGGGGTCCGGGTAGTAGCCCTCGCGGGGCCTGTCGTCACCGGGTGCCGGGGTTGGGGCGCTCATGTCCGTCGTCCCGTATCTGCTCGGGGTCGAATGGGGGTGTCCACATCTACCAGACGAGCGCAGGCCCCACCGCCAGTCCCGCTGGACCGGCCCCTTTCCGGGCAACCTCGTACACGTACTTCACACGATCAAGGCCCGCGCGGGACACGGTCGGAGAAAAAGTTCCGCGAACCCGCGTAATGCCCGGGGCCGCGCCCCCTCTCCACTCGTACGGGCCCGCCGAAGGGCCGCCGTCCCGGGTGAGAGGAACGAACGTCATGCACCACACAGTCGTAGAGCGGGAGCTGGAGCTCGGACTCGTCCTGTCGCCCGGGCGCAGCATCCCCGTTCCGGCCCGGCTGGTCTACCGCAGCGAGGACCCGTACGCCGTCCACGTCACCTTCCACGTCGGCACCGACCACCCGGTGAGCTGGACCTTCGCCCGCGAGCTGCTCGTGGAGGGGGTGTTCCGGCCGTCCGGGCACGGGGACGTGCGGGTGTGGCCGACGAGGACGGAGGGGCGCGGGGTCGTCATGATGGCGCTCAGTTCACCCGACGGGGACGCCCTGCTGGAGGCTCCGAGCACCCAGGTCTCGGCCTGGCTGGAGCGCACGCTGCGGGCGGTCCCGCCGGGTGCGGAGCCGCGACGGCTCGGCCTCGACGAGGGCCTGGCCGAACTCCTCGCGCCCGCCGACGAGTTGTGGCTGTGCGACCCGTGGCCCTCGGACGAGTCGCAGGACGGGGAGTGAGCGGCGGGTCGAGCCGACGGGGGGTGGGGCCGGGGTCCGGGGGGCTGCGGCGCGGGGTCGAGGGGCTGCGGCGCGGGGTCGGAGGGCTGTGGTGCGGGGTCAGAACACCTTGCCCGGGTTCAGCAGGCCCAGCGGGTCGAACGCGGTCTTGACCGCCCGCTGCATCTCCAGCCCGACCGGGCCGATCTCGCGCGCCAGCCACTCCTTCTTCAGGACGCCCACGCCGTGTTCGCCGGTGATCGTGCCGCCCAGTTCCAGACCCAGGGCCATGATCTCGTCGAAGGACTCGCGGGCTCGCCGGGACTCGTCGGCGTCCTGGGCGTCGAAGCAGACGGTCGGATGGGTGTTGCCGTCGCCCGCGTGCGCGCACACCCCGATGGTGAGCCCGTACTTCTCGGCGATCCGCTCCACCCCCCGGAGCATGTCCCCGAGCTTCGAGCGGGGCACGCACACGTCGTCGATCATCGTGGTGCCCTTCACCGCCTCCAGCGCGGGCAGCGACAACCGGCGTGCCTGGAGCAGCAGTTCGGACTCCGCCGCGTCCTCGGCCGGTACGACCTGGGTGGCGCCGGCCGCCTCGCACAGCGCGCCGACGGCGGCGAGGTCGGCGGCCGGGTCCGCGGTGTCGAAGGCCGCGAGCAGCAGCGCCTCGGTGGTCTCCGGCAGGCCCATGTGCGCGAGGTCGTTGACCGCCTTGACCGTCGTACGGTCCATCAGTTCGAGGAGGGACGGCACGTGTCCGCCGGCCATGATCCGGCACACGGCGTCGCAGGCGGCGGCCGCGGACGCGAACTCGGCGGCCAGCACCAGCTGCGGGGCCGGCTTCGGCCGCAGCGCCAGGACCGCCCGTACGACGATGCCCAGTGAGCCCTCCGAGCCCACGAACAGGCGGGTGAGGTCGTATCCGGCGACGCCCTTGGCGGTACGGCGGCCGGTCGACATCAGGCGGCCGTCGGCCAGCACGACGTCCAGCCCGAGGACGTACTCGGCGGTCACGCCGTACTTGACGCAGCACAGGCCGCCGGAGGCCGTGCCGATGTTGCCGCCGATCGTGCAGGTCTCCCAGCTGGAGGGGTCCGGCGGGTAGCACAGGCCGTGTGCGTCGACCGCGCGGGAGAGCGCCGCGTTGACCACGCCGGGTTCCACCACGGCGACGCGGTCCACCGGGTTGATCTCCAGGATGCGGTCCATCCGGGTGAGGGACAGCACGATGCAGCCCTCGGAGGCGTTGGCGCCGCCCGACAGACCGGTGCGGGCGCCCTGCGGGACGACCGGGACGCGCAGTTCGGTGGCGGTGCGCATGACGTGCTGGACCTGGGCGACCGTGCGGGGCAGGACCACCGCGGCCGGGGCGCCGGCCGGGCAGAAGCTCGCCATGTCGTGGGCGTAGGAGGCCGTGACGTCCGGGTCGGTCAGGACGGCCTCGGCGGGCAGACCGCTCAGCAGCCGGTCGACGAGGGTGCCGGCCGCCTCCGTGTCTTCGTCGGGACGCGCTTGGATACGGCTCATGATCACAGCGTCGCACCCGGGGCCATCGGTGTGAACCCCGTCTGCGCCGACCGCCGTAAGCCGGGACGCGGCCCGCCCGGGACGCACAGTGAGCGCCATGGAGAGCCAACAGGACACCCCTGACCCGGCGGACAGGCGGCGCCCGCGCGTCGGCCGGCGGGTCCTGCTCATCTCCGTCGCCGCGTGCGCCGTGCTCGTCGGGGGCCTGCTGCTGCCCTGGGGACCGGCGGACCGGCCGTCTCCCGCACCGGCTCCGGGGGCGCAGGCGCTGACCGCGGTCACGGGCGGGGTGCCGGCCGCGCTGCCCGGCCTCGCGGAGCTGATCCGCGAGCGCGAGGCGAGGGTGCGGGCCCGGCCGAAGGACGCCCGGTCGTGGGCGGTGCTCGGAGCGGCGTACGTGGAGCAGGGCCGGCGGACCGCCGACGCCGCCGCCTGGTACCCGCGGGCCGAGCGGGCGCTGCGCACCTCGCTGAAGGTGCGCGCGCGGGACAACGCGGAGGCGCTGGAGGGCCTGGCGGCCCTGGCGAACGCCCGCCGGGACTTCCCCGCGGCGCTGGCCTGGGGGGAGGCCGCGCTGAAGCAGGACCGCGAGCGGTGGACGACGTATCCGCAGCTGCTCGACGCGTACACCGGTCTGGGCGACTACAAGGCGGCCGGGCGGACCCTGGACAGGCTCCTGGCGCTGCGCTCCGGCCCGGCCGTGCTGGCGCGGGCCGCGGCCGTCTACGACGACCGGGGCCGGCGGGAGGACGCGGCGGCCGCACTGTCCGACGCGGCGGCCGCCGCGCGCTCCCCCGCCGAACAGGCCGCGTGGCTGGAGCGGGCCGGGCAGCTCGCCTGGGAGCGCGGCGACCGGGAGGACGCGCTGCGGCACTTCCGGGCGGCGGTGCGGCTGGACCCCGACGAGCGGGCCGCGCAGGCCGGGGAGGCCCGGACGCTGGTGGCGCTGGGGCGGACGACGGAGGCGCTGAACGCGTACCGGGCCGCGCTGGCCAAGCAGCCGCTGCCGCAGTACGCGCTGGAACTCGGCGAGTTGTACGAGTCGCTGGGGCTCGCGCAGGCGGCGCGGGTGCAGTACGACCAGCTGCGCGAACGGGTGCGCGGCGCGGCGGCGGGCGGGGTGGACGACGCGCTGGTGCTGGGCCGGTTCGAGGCGGACCACGGCGACCCGCTGGCCGCGGTACGGGGGCTGCGGGCGGAGTGGCGGCGCCAGCCCGGGATCGCGGTGGCCGACGCGCTGGGCTGGGCCCTGCACCGGGCCGGTGAGGACGAGGAGGCCCTGCGGTTCGCCACCGCCGCGACGGACAAGGCGCACGGCGGCACCGTGCGCAGCGCCCTGTACGCCTTCCACCGGGGCATGATCGAGCGGGGTTCGGGGCTGAACTGGCCGGCGCGGCGGCATCTGGAGGAGGCGCTGCGGATCAACCCGTACTTCTCGCCCCTGGACGCCCCCCGGGCGCGGGAGGCGCTGCGGGCCCTGGGCGAACCCCCGGCGGAGCCCCCGCCCTCCGGGGAGGAGGGCGAGGGGTGAGACGACGCCGGGGAGCCGGGCGGTCCGCGGTCCTGAGGGCTGTCCCGTAGGGTCCGTCGAGGCGTCGGTTCTACAGGTTGCCGCGGCGCTCCTGCTCCCGCTCGATCGCCTCGAACAGGGCCTTGAAGTTGCCCTTGCCGAAGCCCATCGAGCCGTGCCGCTCGATGATCTCGAAGAAGACGGTCGGCCGGTCCTGGACCGGCTTGGTGAAGATCTGCAGCAGGTAGCCGTCCTCGTCGCGGTCGGCGAGGATCTTCAGCTCACGCAGGGTGTCGACCGGGACGCGGGTGTCGCCGACCCACTCGCCGAGGGTGTCGTAGTACGAGTCGGGGGTGTCGAGGAACTGGACGCCGGCCGCGCGCATCGTGCGTACCGTCTGCACGATGTCGTTGCTGTTCAGCGCGATGTGCTGGACGCCCGCGCCGCCGTAGAACTCCAGGTACTCGTCGATCTGGGACTTCTTCTTGGCGATGGCGGGCTCGTTGATCGGGAACTTGACCTTGAGCGTGCCGTCCGCCACGACCTTCGACATCAGCGCGCTGTACTCGGTCGCGATGTCGTCGCCCACGAACTCCTTCATGTTCGTGAAGCCCATGACCTTGTTGTAGAAGCCGACCCACTCGTTCATCCGGCCGAGTTCGACGTTGCCGACGCAGTGGTCGACGGCCTGGAAGGTGCGGTGGGCGGGCGGCTCCACGATCGGGGCGGCGGGGGTGTAGCCCGGAAGGTAGGGGCCGTCGTAGCCGGTCCGCTCCACCAGCGTGTGGCGGGTCTTGCCGTACGTCGCGATCGCGGCGAGGACTACCGTGCCGTGCTCGTCCTTCATCTCGTACGGCTCCGCCAGGGAGCGGGCGCCGTGCTCGACGGCGTACGCGTGGGCGGCGCGCGCGTCCGGCACCTCGATGGCGAGGTCGACGACACCGTCGCCGTGCTCGGCCACGTGCTCGGTGAGGAAGGTGCCCCAGGGGGTGGCGGCCTTGATGACGGACGTGAACACGAAGCGGGCGGAGCCGTTGGTGAGGACGTACGAGGCGGTCTCGCGGTTGCCGTTCTCCGGTCCGGAGTAGGCGACCAGCCGCATGCCGAAGGCGGTGGAGTAGTAGTGCGCGGCCTGCTTGGCGTTGCCCACGGCGAAGACGACCGCGTCCATTCCCTTGACCGGGAAGGGGTCGGCCTGCCGGGCGGTGTCGGGAGTGTGGTGTGTGGTCTGCGTCATGTCCGCAGCCTCGCCCTCCCACGCAAGGTGCGCAATAGTTCGCGTAAGCGCTGGGCAACATGACCAGCGGGATGCCCGGATCGCCGGGCGTTGTGTACAGGATGACCAGCTCCGGAGGCTGAGGTGGCGATCGACCGACTCGACGGCCGGATCATCGTGCTGCTGGCGCGGGAGCCGCGCATCGGGGTGCTGGAGATGTCCCGGCGGCTCGGGGTCGCGCGCGGCACGGTGCAGGCGCGCATGGACCGGCTTCAGTCGAACGGCGTCATCCGCGGATTCGGGCCCCAGGTGGACCCGGCGGCGCTCGGCTACCCGGTGACCGCCTTCGCCACGCTCCAGATCCGGCAGGGCCAAGGGGCCGACGTACGGGCGCACTTGGCGGGTGTGCCGGAGGTGCTGGAGCTGCACACGACCACCGGCGGCGGGGACATGCTGTGCCGGCTCGTGGCGCGCTCGAACGCCGACCTCCAGCGGGTGATCGACCGGGTCGTCGGTTTTGACGGCATCGTCCGGGCCTCCACGGCGATCGTCATGGAGAACCCCGTTCCGCTGCGGGTCATCCCGCTGGTGGAGCAGGCCGCGCTGCACGAGTGAGGCGGTGGCGCCCCGGGCCGGCCGGGTCCAGTGACGTGACTGGAAGGGTTTGCCGGGAGTCACGCACTCCTAACGCCGCACCCCGCCCGAAGGACACGCACCACCACAACCGACCTGACCAGGCACTACTAGCAGCCGGGGATCGGACCCTTGCCCTTCTCCAGCGCCACCAGGGAGTTCACCGCGCTCTTCAGCGTCGTCACGGGCACCAGCCGCAGCCCCTCGGGGAGTTCGGACTTCGCGTCGGAGCACTCCGCCTTCGGCACCAGGAACACCGTCGCCCCGTCGCGCCGCGCGGCCTGCGTCTTCAGTGCCACGCCCCCGACCGCGCCGACCGTGCCGTCCGGGTCGATGGTGCCCGTACCGGCGACGGTACGGCCGCCGGTGAGGTCGCCGCCGCTGCCGTCGCCGTCGAGCTTGTCGATGATGCCGAGGGTGAACAGGAGCCCGGCGCTGGGACCGCCGACGTCGGCGAGCTCCAGGGTGACCTTGACGTTCTTGTCACCGAGGTGCAGGTAGGCGAGCGCGGCCTCGGTGGCGGCGTCCTGGGACTCCTTCATCTGCGCGGTGTTGTGCCGCTCGATCTCCTTGGTGCTCTCGCCGCTCGGATAGACCGCGTCACGGGGCATGACCGCCCGGTCGGTGCGGAACCAGGAGTCGAGGATGTCGCCCAGCGCCACGTGCGCGTCGGGGTTGGTCGCCTCGATGGTCGTCATCCGCAGCTGCCCGCTCGTCTCGCGGGTCGGCGCGCCGGAGACGGTGATCACCTCGGTGCCCTGGTTCTTGCCGAGGACGTTCGCCGTCAGACCGGGCTGCGCCAGCGAGAACGGCAGCGGCGCGAAGGCCGCCGTGGCGAGGAGGGCCACGACAGGCAGGGCGCAGACGGCGACGGCCTGGAGGCGTGTGAGGCGAGAGAGCACGGGATCAATCTAACGTGACGACGAGATCCGGCCAGGAGCGGGCGGCTCCCCTCGGGAGGGCCGAGGGGCGTCACGGGGCATCCGGCCCGACGCGGCCGGCCGGTCCTCGGCTGCCGCTCGCTGCCCCGTGCCCGAGGCCCGTCAGCGCAGCGCTTCCGCGACCTCGCGGGCCGCGTCGACGACCCGTGGTCCCACCCGCTCCGGTACGGCGTCCGCCAGCATGACCACCCCGACGCTGCCCTCGACGCCGGTGACCCCGAGCAGTGGTGCGGCGGCGCCGCTCGCGCCCGCCTCCAACTCCCCGTGCGTCAGCGTGTACCCGGGCTCCTGCGCCGGCTTCAGCCGCGCGGAGAGGATCGCCCGGCCCGCCGCCCCGCGGTCCAGCGGATGCCGGAACCCGGCGCGGTAGGCCACGTGGTAGTCGGTCCAGCTCGGCTCGACCACGGCCACGGCCAGCGCCTCCGCCCCGTCGACCAGGGTGAGGTGGGCTGTCGCGCCGATGTCCTCGGCCAGCGACCTCAGCGCGGGCAGCGCCGCCTCCCGCACCAGCGGATGCACCTGGCGGCCCAGCCGCAGCACGCCGAGCCCGACCCGGGCACGCCCGCCCAGGTCACGCCGTACGAGGGCGTGCTGTTCCAGCGTGGCGAGCAACCGGTAGACCACGGTCCGGTTGACACCGAGTTTGTGCGAAAGCTCGGTGACCGTCAGCCCGTGGTCGGTGTCGGCCAGCAGCTTGAGGACGCGCAGTCCCCGGTCGAGCGTCTGAGAGGTCTCCGCGGTCACGACGCCCACTCCTTAAGTGGTGAGGTCGGCGTCCCCCGTCGCGGCGGTGCGTCACGAAGTCCCGTCCGTGACGCGCGTCAGAGGCCGCCGATCGGCTGGCGGTCCGGCCAGTCCGGACCGCGTCGCTTCACGGCTGCGCTCCGCGGCGGCGCTGCCACGGGGCGTGTGCGTAGCGGGACAGTAGCGAAGCAGGTTCGCTGAGCGGAAGGCTCCGTCCAGAATCCGGGCAGCGGCCGGGACGGAGTACGTCCGTTTGTCCTCATACGTACGGCGCGCGACGACATCACGCGCCCTGGTGACGCGCGTCACGGCATCGCGCGCCCCGGTGACGGGGGTCGGTGGAGGGCCGGCCGTACGGGAGGAGCTCACCGCATACGGGTGGCCCACTCCTGCACCTTGGCGATCCGCTGCCGCAGTTGTCCGGCTGTGGCCTCGGCGCTCGGCGGGCCGCCGCACACGCGCCGCAGCTCGGTGTGGATGACACCGTGCGGCTTGCCGCTCTGGTGGACGTACGCACCGACCATCGTGTTGAGCTGCTTGCGCAGCTCCATCATCTCCTTGTGCGAGACGACCGGCCGCCGCTCGGCGGGCAGTTCCAGCAGGTCGGCCTCGTCGTCCGGCTTCTTGCGGCTGTGCGCGATCTGCCGGGCCTGCCGCTTCTGCAGCAGGAGCTGGACCTGGTCGGGTTCGAGGAGTCCCGGGATGCCGAGGTAGTCCTGCTCCTCCGCGCTGCCCGGATGGGCCTGCATGCCGAACTCGGCGCCGTCGTAGAGGACCCGGTCGAAGACGGCCTCGGACTCCAGGGCCTCGAAGGCGAACTGCTCCTGCTCGCCCGTGTCCTCGTCCTGCTCCTTGTTCGCCTCGTCCATCTCCTTCTCGGACTCGGCGTAGGGGTCCTCCTCCCCTTCCTTCTTCGGCTTGTCGAGGGCGTGGTCGCGCTCGACCTCCATCTCGTTGGCGAAGGTGAGCAGGTCGGGGACGGTGGGGAGGAAGACCGAGGCGGTCTCGCCGCGCCGCCGGGACCGCACGAAACGCCCGACGGCCTGCGCGAAGAAGAGCGGGGTCGAGATGGTCGTGGCGTACACGCCGACCGCGAGCCGCGGCACGTCGACGCCCTCGGACACCATGCGGACGGCGACCATCCAGCGGTCGTCGCCGGAGCTGAACTCGTCGATCCGGTTGGAGGCGCCGGCGTCGTCGGACAGGACGAGGGTCGCCTTCGAGCCGGTGATCTCGCGGATCAGCTTGGCGTAGGCGCGGGCGGAGTCCTGGTCGCTGGCGATGACGAGGGCGCCGGCGTCGGGGATGCCCTTCCTGACCTCGGTGAGCCGGCGGTCGGCGGCGCGCAGCACGCTGGGCATCCACTCGCCGCGCGGATCGAGCGCGGTGCGCCAGGCCTGGCTGATCGCGTCCTTGGTCATGGGCTCGCCGAGCCGGGCGGCGATCTCGTCGCCCGCCTTGGTGCGCCACCGCATGTTGCCGCTGTAGGAGAGGAAGATGACGGGCCGCACGACCCCGTCGGACAGCGCGCTGCCGTATCCGTACGTGTAGTCGGCGGCGGAGCGCCGGATGCCGTCGTTCCCCTCCTCGTAGGCGACGAACGGGATCGGGTTGGTGTCCGACCGGAAGGGCGTACCGGTGAGCGCCAGCCGGCGGGTGGCCGGCTCGAACGCCTCCAGGCAGGCCTCGCCCCAGGACTTGGAGTCGCCGGCGTGGTGGATCTCGTCCAGGATCACCAGCGTCTTGCGCTGCTCGACACGGTTGCGGTGCAGCATGGGCCGCACGCCGACGCCCGCGTACGTGACGGCGATCCCCTGGTAGTCCCTGCCGAGCGGGCCCGCGCTGTACTCGGGGTCCAGCTTGATACCTATCCGGGCGGCGGCCTCGGCCCACTGCTTCTTCAGGTGCTCGGTCGGCGCGACCACGGTCACCTGCTGCACGACGTGGTGGTGCAGCAGCCAGGACGCCAGCGTCAGCGCGAAGGTCGTCTTCCCGGCGCCGGGGGTCGCGACCGCGAGGAAGTCACGCGGCTGCTCCTGGAGGTACCTCTCCATCGCACCCTGCTGCCAGGCACGCAGCTTGCCGGCGGTCCCCCAGGGGGCGCGGCCGGGGAAGGCGGGAGAGAGGTGGTGGGACGTGGAGGAGGCGGCGGTGGTAGTCACGGTCTCCGTAGGGGGGTCGTATGGGGGCCGCGCGCGGGGCGTCGGGTGGGGCGGGTGGTGCGTGACGGGCGGACGGTCGGCTTGCTGCGTATGACAACCGGGCCACCCTACCGGCGGGCCCCCGTCCACCACGCGCGGACAAGCCCGTGCGGCACCCGGGTGGGACTGACGTCACAGCTCTGCCGTACGGCTGACGGCCGGTGGCCATGTTCGGCTCACCCCCCACCGCGGGACCACCCTCTCCGCCTACGGCCAACGCGTGCCCACCACTTCCGCCCTACGGCTCACCGCCCACCGCGGGGCCACCCCCTCCGTTCTCTACGGCTCACCGGCCGCCGGAGGATCGACCCGCGCCGCCCGCCCCGGCTCAGCGTTCCCGCACCCGGGTCGTCACCCACGCGCCGAGCAGGGCCACGGCCGCCATCGGCAGGAAGACCGCGGCGAAGGCCGCCGGGTGGCCGCCGGACGCCTCCGTGGCCGCGTGGGTGACCGTGCCCCCGCCGAGGGCGGCGAACGCGGCGCCGCCGGCGGCCAGCAGGAGCACGTTGGACAGGCCGTCGGAGATCTGCAGGGCGGCCGAGTTGGCACCGGCCTCCGAGGGTGCGGACAGGTGCAGCAGGAGCACGCTGGTGGAGGAGATGACCAGACCCATCCCGAAGCAGCCGAAGCCCCAGGCGACGGCCACCGTCCAGGCGGGCACGGAGTCGATCAGGACGCTGGGGGCCGCGGCGATGGCGGCCGCCACCAGCACCATGCCGAACGTCATCAGCCGCTCCCGGTACGGCTCCACGGGCGGCCGGGACTGCACCCACGAGCCCAGCGCCCAGGTGCCGCCGCCCGCGGCGAGGGAGAACCCGGCCAGCGTCGGGGAGAGCCCGCGCTGGGTGACCAGCATCAACGGCACGAAGGACTCGGCCGCGATGAAGGAGCCCGCGGCGACCCCGCGCAGCAGCACCACCGACGGCAGCCCGCGCGCGGCCCGCCAGGTGCCGTGCGGAAGCAGCCCGAGCACGGCGGGCGCGAGCAGGGCGACGCCCGCGGCCGCCGGGAGCAGCGACATCCACCGCAGGTCCTGGGCGGCGTACTGGAGCAGCCCGGCACCGAGCGAGATGCCGAGGGCCAGTCGGATACGGCGGCGGCCGGACGGATCGCCGCTCTCGCGCTGCGGGGCGCCCTCGACCGGGCCGCCCGCGCGGTGCCGTATCTGCGGCAGGGCGAGGGCCAGCGGGAAGACGACGAGCACCGGTATGCCGAGGAACACCCAGCGCCAGCCGAGGTGTTCGGTGACCGCGCCGGAGGCGAGCGGTCCGACGACCGAGGGGACCACCCAGCTCGCGGCGAACGCCGCCATGATCGACGGCCGCAGCCGGGACGGGTAGGCGCGTCCCACGACGACGTACAGCGCGACGATCACCAGTCCGCCGCCGAGCCCCTGCACGGCCCGCCCGAGGATGAACAGCCACATCGCGGCGGCCGTGCCGGCGAGCACCAGCCCGGCCGCGAACGCGGCGATGCCCGCGGTCAAAGCGCCGAGCGGGCCCCGCCGGTCCGACCACTGACCGGCGAGCACCATGCCGAACAGGCTCGTGGTGAAGTACCCCGAGAACGCGAACGCGTACAGCGACACCCCGTCCAGCTCCCGCGCCGCTACCGGCATCGCCGTACCGACCGCCGTCGCCTCGAACGCGATCAGCAGGACGACGGAGACGATGCCGATGCTCAGCGCCCGGTAGGGCCGTCCGAGCACGGTCTCCTCGTCTGCGGGGACCAGGGCGGGGGTGGGGGCCTGTGTGACGCCGGTGTCGCGCGGTTCGGGCGTGGTCATGACGGCAAGCGTAAGGGCCACGGAGCGCTTTAGCCCCTGTCCGTAGGAGGCCTCGGACCGGGACCTTGGTCCTACGACCACCGCTGATCACCCCGCCCGTTCGTGAACGGCACATGGCAGTCCCGTTGCGGCACCCCCCGATTCCTTGAACCCCTCCCCCACCCCGCCCTACGGTCGACCTACGAGCTCGGCCGACCGGCGACCACCGGCCCCCGACCTCACCGACGACCGTGTGCCCGAGTGGTTCAGGGGCTCGCCTGCAAAGCGAGTTACGTGGGTTCGAATCCCGCCACGGTCTCCAGTTGCCTGAGCGGGCGGAACGGAAGGGCGGCATCCCGGGAGGGGTGCCGCCCTTCCGGTCGTCGGGGCCGGGGTCCGTGGCTCACGGGCCCCACGTGTCCGGGCCGCCCTCGCGCCACTCGATCTGATCGGTCTGACGGACCCAGTCGTCGTCGACGTTCTCCAGGCCCGCCAGACGGAGGAACTCGACGATGTCCAGGACGCCGTAGGCCATTCCGAGGAACCGGTCGGCGGTCCGGACCCGGCGGCCGCCGTCGCCGCCGGGCGGGTAGATCACGATGGGCTGCGTGATGGCCATGCCTACAGCCTGCGGGCGGGGCGGGAGGGGCGCACGGTGTGCTGCGCCGCCCGCGTGCCTCCGGGGCCCTCCGCCGCCTTTCGGGAGCCCGCGCCCCCACATGTCAGCGGAGGCCGCCGGCCTCTTCCTGGAAGAGGCCGGTCCGGTCGGTGGTGGACAGGACGTGGATCATCGTGGCGGCCAGCCGGTCGTACGTGTCCGTCGTCAGCTCGGGGGCGGGCGCCGCGTCGGTGTGCTCGTCGCGGTGCAGCAGCCAGAGCGTGCACGCGAACGTGGAGACGTCCGCGTTCAGCGGGTACAGGGTGGCCTCGGGCTCGCACCAGTTCAGGACCGCGCCCGTGGCGCCGTCGAGCACCAGGCTGTTGCCGTCGACGAGGTGCCCGAGGCGTATCAAGTGGTCGGCCCGGGAGGGGAGTTCGACGGGGCCCGACTCCGTGGGCCACTGGTCGGCGTAGTGCTCGGCGAGGGTCGGCAGTGACACGTCGGTGTCCCGGTGGAAGAGGAAGGCGTCCTCCGGCAGGCCGGTCTGGCGCAGGAACCGGCGGGTCGGCTCGTGGGTGAGGGCCGCGGGGAAGTCGACGTCCTCGAAGCGGGCCACCCCGCCCTGCCCGAACTCCTGGTCCAGCAGCCGGGCCGGGAGGTCCAGGGCCAGTCCGGAGTCCGTGGCGGTGTCCGGGCCGGCCGCGAGGGACAGCGGCCGGATCAGTGCCGCCAGTCTCCACAGCGGCGTCGGCTCACCGCCCGCGTCGCCCTCGAACTCCGCGAGCAGCCGCCGGGACGCCCGCGCCGCCGCCTCCGGCCCGAAGCGCCCGGCGAAGCAGGCGAACTGGCCTCGCAGGCGGGCCAGTTCGTCGGTCACGGCGGCGAACCGCACGAGGGTCCGCAGCGCGGGCGGGAGGGTGCGGCGGTCTCTCAGGTCGGGGCGGTCGTGGAAGAAGGACGCCGGGTCGACCGTGGAGTCCGCCATCGTCCCGAGACCTTCCCGGCTCAGCTCGTCGAGGGTCGGCAGGTCGCCGGTGAACGGCAGGCGGGCGTCGGTCGGCCAGTGGCACACCGACTCGTACGTGAGGTACGGGTCGAGGTCGCGGCCGGTCGCGGTGATCACCGCGGTACCGGTGTCGATCATGTTCATGGTTCCCCCGTGCACTGTGTCGCGCAGTCCCCCGGCAGGGCTCGCCCCGGCCGTCCGGTCCTGTCGAAGGGGCCGCACGCCACTGGTCGAAGCGGTCGCCCCCCACTGCTCGGAACACTACGCCGCACCACTGACAACGCCACCGACTTTGCCCGGGACCGGCCACGCCACCCACCGGCGCACCCGGCGCCGCCGCGCCGACCGGCCTGGTCGGCCTGGTCGACCTGATCGACCTGATCGACTGCAGCCGACCTGGTCGGCATCGCCGGCGACCCGCCGCGCCCCAGGCGACCCGCGTCGCCCCTGCCCTGCAAGACGCTCGACCGGCCTCGCGCGTTCCCTCGACCAGCCACCGGAACACGCCCAGCCGCCGCCCCGCGCCCAGCCACACGATCGCGACACGCCCGGCCACGGGAACACTCACCGCACGCCCGCGTGCGACACCACCCCGCACGACGACGCGCGGAGCACGGCCGGCGCCGTGCCTCAGGTGAAGTAGACGCCGCCCACCACGACCGCGATCGCCGCCAGGACGAACACCAGCACCCACACCAGCAGCTTCCCGACGCTGGGCGGGGGTTCGTAGCGCGGCGGCTCGGGTGCGGTCACTGGCCCGTCACCACCGCGGCCTGCGGCCGTATCGGCAGCCGGTTCACGGGGCGGCCGGTTGCGGCCCGTACCGCGGAGGCGATCGAGGCCGGGGAGGTCACCACCGGCACCGCGCTCGCCGCCTTGGCGCCGAAGGGCGCGACGACGTCCCGCTCCTCGACCAACTTGACGATGTGGATGTCGGGCGCGTCCAGGGCGGTCGGCAGCGCGTACCCGGTGAGGTCGGGATGGCGGACCAGCCCGCGCGCGGTGCGCAGGTTCTCCGTCAGCGCTATGCCCACGCCCTGGGTGACGCCCGCCTCGATGCGCGCCGCGAGCTGCGCGGGGTTCAGCACCCGGCCCACGTCCTGGGCGAGGGCCAGCTCGACCACCCGTACCGAGCCGAGTTCGATGTCGACGTCGACCACCGCGCGGATCGCGCAGAAGGCGAGGCCCACGAAGGCGTCGCCCTGGCCGGCCGCGTCCAGCGGCTCCGTCGGATGGGGGCGGCACTGGGCCGTGGCCCACAGCTCCTTGCCCTCCATCGCCTCGGTGACCGTGGTCGACAGCACACCGTCGTAGGAGGTGATCTTGCCGTCGGTGATCTGGAGCAGTTCGGTGGACATGCCGAACTTGTGCGCCAGGGGCTGCAGCAGCTGCGTACGGACCATCTTGGCGGCGCGCTCCACCGCGCCGCCGGACACCCAGGTGTGGCGGCCGCGGGCGCCCGGGCCGGCCGGCGGCTGGTCGGTGTCGACGGACGCCACGTGCACCTCGTCGATACCGAGCGTCTCCTGCACGATCTGTCTCGCGAGGGTCGTGAAGCCCTGGCCGGTCTCGACGGCCGCGCACAGCACCGTCGCCACGCCGTCCTGGACCCGCACGGTGGCCGTGGACACCTCGTCGGCGCCCTCCGCGCCCAGCATGTGCACCATGCCCAGCGCGTAGCCGACGCCCCGGCGCACCGCGCCGGGTTCGCCCGCGCCCTCGGGGCCGCCGGGCAGCAGCCACTCGTCCTCGGGGGTGTCCTTGGGCAGCGCCGGCAGGGGGTGGTCGCGGACCGCCTGGAGGAGTTCGGCGACCGGTGCCGGGCAGGTGACGGTCTGGCCCGTCGGGAGGACGTCGCCGGTGGCCATCGCGTTGCGCAGGCGCAGTTCGGCCGGGTCGAGGCCGAGCTTCTTGGCGAGTTTGTCCATCTGCGCCTCGTAGGCGGCGCACACCTGCATGGCGCCCTCGCCGCGCACATGGCCGGAGGGCGGGTTGTTGGTGCGCACGGCCCAGCCCTCGATGAAGGCGTTCGGGACGACGTAGGGCCCGCAGGCGAAGCCCACGGCGGCGGCCAGCGTCTCCGCTGAGGTGTCCGCGTACGCGCCCGCGTCGAGCAGGATCTGCGCCTCGACCTTGACGAGTCTGCCCTCGGCGTCCGCGTGGTGGCGGTAGCGCAGCAGGGTGGGGTGGCGGTGGGCGTGCCCGAGGAAGGACTCCTCGCGCGTGGCGGTCAGTTTCACCGGGCAGCCGGTCTTCAGCGCGAGCAGGCCGAGCGGGAGCTGGAAACCCTGGTCCTCGCGGTCGGCGGTGGCGCCGGGCACACCGGTGACGACGACCTTCACCCGCTCGGGCTCCAGGCCGTAGCAGGCGGCGGCCGCGTCGCGGTCGGTGTGCGGGTCGGTGGAGGCCAGGTACAGCTCGACGCCGCCGTCGGGGCGGGGCACGGCGAGGCCGGCCTCGGCACCGATCGGGGCGGGGTCCTGGCGGCCGATGCGGTACTGCCCCTCGACGACGACGTCACCGGTCGCCTCCGGGTCGCCGTGGTGCAGCGGGATGTGCCGGATCAGGTTGCCGTCGGGGTGCAGCGGCTCCGCCTCGAAGGCCAGCTCGGGGTCGGTGACCGGGTCGAGGACCTCGTACTCGACGATGACGGCGGCGGCCGCCATGCGCGCGGTGTCGGGGTGGTCGGCGGCGACGGCCGCGATGGGCTCCCCGTGATGGCGTACGACGTCCGAGGCGAACAGCGGGCGGTCGGCCCGGCCGCGGCCGTGCGGCGCGCTGCCGGGGACGTCCTCGTGGGTGACCACGGCCCGCACACCGGGCATCTCGCGCGCGTGGGTGGTGTCGATCGACAGGATGCGCGCGTGCGCGTGCG
The DNA here is from genome assembly GCF_040605435.1 of Streptomyces sp. NPDC005574. Taxonomy (NCBI): domain Bacteria; kingdom Bacillati; phylum Actinomycetota; class Actinomycetes; order Kitasatosporales; family Streptomycetaceae; genus Streptomyces; species Streptomyces sp. NPDC005574. The sequence continues at coordinate 53,692 of NZ_JBEXCW010000043.1, read as the reverse complement.
GGGAGCGCAGTACGGCCGCCCACAGCAGGCCCTCGGCCCACAGGTCGGCCGCGTACGGGAAGGTGCCCTCGGTCTTGGCACGGGTGTCGGCGGCGGGCAGGGAGGCGCCGAGGCCGTGCGGGATGGCCTCGGGGGCGGGGGCTGCCTCCGCGGTGGTCGCGGTGGCGGCTTCGTTGCTCACGCCGGGCCTCCGTCCTGTCCGTACGCCTGGTCATGGGTTCTCGGCGACTCGAACGCCGACGGGTTGACCCCGCCGGCTCCCGGACCCGCCTGATGGGGGATACGTGCCTCGTCGCCGTCGCGTTCGACGTCACCGGCCCTGCCGTGCGCCTCGCGTTCGGCGGCGACCTCCTTGACGGCCTCGACGACACCCCGGTAGCCGGAGCACCGGCACAGGTTGCCGCACAAGGCCTGTCGGGTCTCCAGTTCGGTCGGCGCCGGGTTGCCCTCGAGCAGGTCGTGGACGGTCATCGCCATGCCGGGCACGCAGAACCCGCACTGCACGGCGCCGCACCGGGCGAGCGCCCGCTGCACGTCGGAGGGCTGCCCGTCGACGGCCAGGCCCTCGACGGTGCGGACCTCGCTGCCGGCCGCGGTCACCGCGGGCACCAGGCAGGACGCCACGAGCCGGCCGTCGACCTGGACGTTGCAGGCGCCGCACTCGCCCTGCGAGCAGCCGTCCTTCGCGCCCGCGAGGCCCAGCCGCTCGCGCAGCACGTAGAGCAGGGACTCGCCGATCCAGGCGTCGCTGACGGGCCGTTCGGTGCCGTTGACGCGCAGCACGTACGACGCGAGGGGGTGCTCCTCGCCGGAGAGCACGGAGGCGTCGGAGTTGTCCGGGCTGTCGGGGCTGTCCGGGTTGTCGAAGCTGTCGGGGCTGTCGGGGCTGTCGAAGCTGTCGGGGCTGTCAGGGGACGCGGCGCCTGGGGTCCCGTCGGCGGGGTCCTCGGCGGGCTCGCCCGCCGTCTCGGGGCCGGTCGTCCCGTCGGAGGTGTCGGTGCCGGGCTCCGAGAAGGGCTCGGCGGGCCGCTGAGCGGCCTCTGCGGCCTCCAGGGCGGCCTCGGCGGCCTCCTGGGCCTCAGCGGCTTCCAGAGCGGCCTGTGAGGCGGCTACGGCGGCTTCCGCGGGCGTCTCTCCGTAGTGCCCGGCGGAGGGGTCGTGGTCGACCGGGGCGGGCCCGGCGTGTCCGGGTGCGGCGGGTGCCTCGTCGGGGCGGCCCAGGAGGTGGGCCGGGGCCTGCGCGTGCCCGGCGGTGTCCGGCCGTTCGGCCGCCGCGGGCTCCCAGGGCTGACCCGGCTGGGTGGCCCAGGGCGCGGAGGCGCCGCCGGGGAGCGTGGCGGGGGGTGTGCCGCCCCACTGCTCGACCAGGGCGGACGTGGTGAACTCGCCCGACTCGTCGGGGAGGTCGCCGCCGGCGACCGGGATGGACCACTGGCCGGTGACGTCGTGGCCCGGGGCCGCGGGGGCGTCCGCCGCCGTGACGTCACCGAACTCCCACTGTCCGGTGGACCCGGGGCGGTAGGTGAACCGGTCGTCGCCGGCGCCGTGCGGGCCCTCGTTCGGGTCGGGCCACCGGGCGGCTTCGGCGGGCATCGCCCAGGTGCCGCTCGCCGGGTCGGCGCCCGGCTCCGTGCCGGGGGTGGCCGTGATCTGCGGGGGCACGTACCCGTGGCCCGGCGCGGCGAGCGGGGTGTCGGCCGCCGCCAGGAGCGCTTCGATACCGCCCTCGGGCAGTTTCACGAAGGCGGTGGCGCCGTCGTCGTAGTCGCCCTGGGGCAGCGGGTCCCAGCGGCCCCCGCTCCTGGGCGTGCCTTCCGCGTGCTGGTCGTCGGTCACGACAGCGCCCTCCCCAGTGCTCGTCGGGCCAGTGCGGCGACGGTGCGCCGCAGGTGCAGTACGGCCGGCGGATGCTGCGGTACGGAGCCGTCCTCGGCCGGGGCCGGGTCGGGGATGCAGGCCGCGGAGACGTACTCGCCGAAAGCGGTCAGCGCCTCGGGGACGATCGCGCGGCCGTTGTCCCAGTCGATGAGCCGGCCGACCCACTGCTCGGCGTCCAGGGGCCGGAGCGGCATCGGGGCTATGGCGCCGACGGCGCACCTGACTCCGCGCCGGGCGGGGTCGAGGACCAGCGCGACGGACGCCATCGCCCGCCCGGGTCCGGTGCGGCCGGTCGCCTTGAGGAAGACCTGCGGCGCGTGCAGCAGCGGTACGCGCACGTAGCCGATGAGTTCACCGCCCCGCAGCATCTCCATGCCGGCCAGCAGGTGCGACACCGGCATCTCCCGGCGGGCTCCGCCAGGGCCCGCGATGATCAGCGTCGCCTCCAGGGCGGCCAGCACGGGCAGCGCGTCCCCGGTGGGGGCGGCGGAGGCGATGTTGCCGCCGAGGGTGCCCGCGTTGCGGATCTGCGGCGGACCCGCGGCGCGCGCGGCCGCGGCGAGCGCCGGGATGAGCGCGGCGAAGTCGGGTCGGCCCATGCGCGCGTGCGTGAGTCCGGCGCCGAGCAGCGCGTGCCCGTCCTGGTACTGCCAGCCGCGGATCTCGCTGATCCGGCCGAGGCCGACGAGCGCGGCGGGCCTGAGCTGCCCGGAGTTGACGGCGGCCATCAGGTCGGTGCCGCCCGCCACGGGCACGGCGGCGGGCGTGGCGGTGAGTGCCGCCACCGCCTCGTCCAGCGTCGTGGGCAGCGTGACGGCCTGCCCCGCCTGCGGTGCGTGCGTGGTCAAACCGGCTGCCCCTTCCCGCTGCCCCACCTGGTCCCACCTGTGCTGCCGTACGGTACGTGCTGACAGGGCGGACGTGGCAACTCTGGCACATCTTCGCAACACCCGAAGACGGGGGTCCGCTAGGAGCTGTTCGCCCGTTTCGCCCGCGATATAAACCGTTTTCGTGCGGCATCACCGGTGCGTGCGTTGTGCCACCGTTCGTTGACCGGTGAGGCCTTTCCGCCTACCTGATCGGCGGCTGCCCCTCCTTCGGGCGGCCTGGCACGCCGGGCCGCCGCTGCCATGGCAGGGGTCCGGCCGGTGGCCGGTAGGCGACGCCCAGGGCGTCGAGCCGCGGGTAGTGGGCGGCCATCCGCCGCTCGAAGCCGGCGAAGTCCCGTTCCGCCGGGGCCGGCAGGGAGCTCCAGGCCACCTCCGCGAACGCCGTGAGCCGGGGGAAGGTCTGGTAGTCGACGCGCCCGCGGTCCTCCATGACCTCGGTCCACACGTTGGCCTGGGCACCGAGCACGTGCGTGGCCTCCTCGGCGGTCAACTCCGGTGGAACGGGCTCGAACCGGTAGACGTCCTCCAGGGTGCGCACGTACGCGATGGGCACCGGTTCGTCGACTCCGCCGTCCTGCCGGTAGTCCAGGTAGACCTGCTGCTCGGGACACATGACGACGTCGTGGCCGGCCCGCGCGGCGGCGATGCCGCCCCGGTACCCGCGCCAGGACGAGACGGCGGCGCCGTCCGCGAGGCCGCCCTCCAGGATCTCGTCCCAGCCGATGAGCCTGCGTCCGCGTGCGGCGAGCCATGTGTCGAAGTGGCCGATGAACCACGCCTGCAGCCCGTCCTCGTCGGCGAGGCCGAGTTCCGCGATGCGGGCCTGCACGGTGGGCGACCGCCGCCACTGGTCCTTGAGGCATTCGTCACCCCCGACGTGGACGAACCGTGAGGGGAACAGGTCGAGGATCTCCTCGAAGACCCCTTCGTAGAAGCGCAGGGTGGTGTCGGTGGGCGCGAGTACGTTGACGGAGATCCCCCAGTCGTCCCAGACGGAGAGGGCGGTGGTGTCGACGACGTCGGTGTTGCCGAGTTCCGGGTACGCGGTGATGGCGGCCTGCGAGTGCCCGGGCACGTCGATTTCCGGGACGACGGTGATATGCCGTTCGGCGGCGTAGGCCACGATCTCCCGGATGTCGTCCTGGGTGTAGAAGCCACCGTGCGGCTTCTCGTCCCACAGTTGTGAGGTGCCGTGGCCTGTTTTGGTGCGGGCCCGCCAGGAACCGATCTCGGTCAGTCGCGGATACCGCTCGATCTCGACGCGCCAGCCCTGGTCGTCCGTCAGATGGAAGTGGAAGACGTTGAGTTTGTGCGCGGCCATGAGATCCAGTTGGCGCAGCACGTCGTCCTTGGGCAGGAAGTGCCGGGCGACGTCGAGCATCAGGCCGCGCCAGCGGAACCGGGGCGCGTCCTGAACGTGCGTCAGCGGCAGCCGGGGGCGCCGGCCGGGGATCGGGGCGCGCCGGAAGGCGTCCGGGCCGAGGAGCTGACGCAGCGTCTGGGCGCCCCAGAAGAGCCCGGCGGGGCCGCCGCCGGCCAGGTGGACCCCGTCGCGCAGCACGTCGAGGCGGTAGCCCTCCTCCCCGAGTTCCGCGGTGACCTCCGGGTCGAGGGAGAGGCGGACGGCGTCGTCCTCGCCGTCGTGTCCCGGCGGCAGGGGCAGGCCGGTGGCCGCCCCCACGGTGGCGCGCAGCCAGCGTTCCGTGCCCTCGGTGCCGGCGCCGGCGATCAGCCGGGTGGCCGGGCCGGGTTCGAAGAAACCGTCCTCGGTGGCGGTCACGTGCCGGGGCTCGGGAATCACATCGATCACATCGGTCCTTAACCGCTCCGCCCGGCCCGCGGACCGGTCGTCGCTGTACGAGTACGGCAGGGATGAGGAGAAACTCACGCGTGTACGCCGGCCCCGGAATGACCTTCGGGAATGGCCCACCGGGGAAAGCGTGCCCGGCTCGCCGCGCCACCGTGTGCGGCGGTGTCGGCGCGCACGGGGCGTTCAGCCGGACGAACTCCCGCGGCGGGAGCGGGGAGTCGGGAAAGGTCCCGCGGACGGGGTCCCGGTCACCGGAATCATGATCGGCGCGGTGGGCGGGAAGCGGAAACGGAATCGCGTCCGGGCGGTCGCCGCGGAAAACACGATCGGCGCCGGTACGGGCGCGAGGGCGCGGGCCGGGAGAAGCCCGTAGGGGAAGTGGCGGCCGAATTCCGGCCGTCCGGGGAATCGCCGCGAGGAAAATCCGCGACTTCCGTACGCCGAGACCTGGTCGGCCCGTTGCGGAACGAGGCGGAGCGGCCCGAAGTCCCGCCGGGCGGGCGGAGATTTCCATGGAACGACCCCCGGGCGTTGCAGTATGCGCAATGAACGTTTCGCTCCGCACAACGACACCTGGAGGCTACGGACTGCACCGCCACTCCGACAACAGGTCTCGACCAATCTGTGACCATCCGGCGCATCCCGTGCGACGGCGGGGCGGGGACGGCGAAGGCGAAGGCGGCCCGGCGACACCGGACGGCGAAGGCCCCCGTGGCGCGTCGGGGACGCGTCACGGGGGCCTGTCGGTCCCGGCCGAGCGGAGCGGGCTACTTGCTGTCGCCGCCCTTGTCCTTGTCGCCGCCGCCGGCGCCCATGGACTCGTAGATCTCCTTGCACATGGGACACACCGGGTACTTCTTCGGATCGCGGCCCGGCACCCACACCTTGCCGCACAGCGCGACGACGGGCGTCCCGTCGAGGGCGCTCGCCATGATCTTGTCCTTCTGGACGTAGTGGGCGAAGCGCTCGTGGTCGCCGTCACCGTGGGACACCTGCGGCGCCGGCTCTACGAGGGTCCCCGTACCAGTACCTCGCTGCGGCTGGGGCTCGGGCTCAAGAGTGCTCATACCAGCCAGGGTACTGAAACCCGCACCCGTCAGTTGAGCGAAGAGTCGTCCGGATAGGTGGCCACCATCGCCAGCTCGTTGCGCTGGCGGCGCAGGACCTCGCGCCAGAGGTTCTCCGGCGAAGGGGAGGACACGTCTCCGGGCTCCGACTCGACGACGTACCAGGCGCCCTCGACGAGCTCGTCCTCCAGCTGGCCGGGGCCCCAGCCGGCGTATCCGGCGAAGATGCGCAGCGATCCGAGCGCGGAGGCCAGCAGCTCCGGCGGCGCCTCCAGATCGACCAGGCCGATCGCCCCGTGCACCCGGCGCCAGCCGAGCGGGGTGCCGTTGAGCGCGGCGCCGCCGGGGATCACGGCGACGCCGAGGGCCGAGTCCAGGGAGACCGGGCCGCCCTGGAAGACGACGCCGGGCTCCCCCGCCAGTTCCGCCCAGCCCTCCAGGATGTCGCCGACGTCCACCGGGGTGGGCCGGTTGAGGACGACACCGAGGGAGCCCTCCTCGTCGTGGTCGAGAAGGAGCACCACCGCGCGGTCGAAGTTCGGGTCCGCCAGGGCGGGGGTCGCCACGAGCAACCGCCCTGTGAGCGAGGACACCTCGGTCATGCCAGACATGATCCCGCATCTTCCCAGTCCGTGGGGGACCAATGGGGGTACGGGAGTGAATGCAGCTCAGGGCGGACAGAAGCGCCCCCGGCGCACGCGTGCACCGGTGACCCCATGTGCCCGGAAGGGAACGGTTCGTGTTGTGACACAGCTATGACGTACCTGGGCCGTCCCCGGGCTTACTGAAGGGGGGTGGGCGGCGATTACCCTTTCCCTTCTGGCCCCTGCCCGACTCATCGGAACGCGAGATACATGACCGTCAACGGCTCTGACGACGTACTGCTTGTCCACGGCGGAACCCCGCTCGAGGGCGAGATCCGTGTTCGTGGTGCGAAGAACCTCGTACCGAAGGCCATGGTCGCCGCCCTGCTGGGCGGTGCGCCGAGCCGTCTGCGCAATGTTCCGGACATCCGGGACGTGCGCGTCGTACGCGGACTGCTGCAACTGCACGGTGTGACGGTCCGTCCGGGTGAGGAGCCGGGCGAGCTGGTGATGGACCCGTCCCACGTGGAGAGCGCGAACGTCGCCGACATCGACGCGCACGCGGGTTCGAGCCGTATCCCGATCCTCTTCTGCGGCCCGCTGCTGCACCGTCTGGGGCACGCCTTCATCCCCGGCCTCGGCGGCTGCGACATCGGCGGCCGGCCCATCGACTTCCACTTCGAGGTGCTGCGGCAGTTCGGCGCGCGCATCGAGAAGCGGGCGGACGGCCAGTACCTGGAGGCTCCGCAGCGGCTGCGCGGCACGAAGATCCGGCTGCCCTACCCGTCGGTGGGCGCGACCGAGCAGGTGCTGCTGACGGCCGTCCTCGCGGAGGGCGTCACCGAGCTCTCGAACGCGGCCGTGGAGCCGGAGATCGAGGACCTCATCTGCGTCCTGCAGAAGATGGGCGCCATCATCGCGATGGACACCGACCGCACCATCCGCGTCACCGGTGTGGACGAGCTCGGCGGCTACGACCACGGCGCCCTCCCGGACCGCCTGGAGGCCGCCTCCTGGGCGTCCGCGGCGCTGGCGACCGAGGGTGACATCTACGTCCGCGGCGCCCAGCAGCGCTCGATGATGACGTTCCTCAACACCTACCGGAAGGTGGGCGGCGCGTTCCGGATCGACGACGGGGGCATCCGCTTCTGGCACCCCGGCGGCCAGCTGAAGTCGATCGCGCTGGAGACGGACGTGCACCCCGGCTTCCAGACGGACTGGCAGCAGCCGCTGGTCGTGGCGCTGACGCAGGCCACCGGCCTGTCCATCGTGCACGAGACGGTGTACGAGTCCCGGCTCGGCTTCACCTCCGCGCTCAACCAGATGGGTGCCCACATCCAGCTCTACCGCGAGTGCCTGGGCAGCTCCGACTGCCGCTTCGGCCAGCGCAACTTCCTGCACTCGGCCGTCGTGTCGGGCCCCACCAAGCTCCAGGGCGCCGACCTGGTCATCCCCGACCTCCGGGGCGGCTTCTCCTACCTCATCGCCGCCCTCGCGGCCCAGGGCACCTCCCGGGTGCACGGCATCGAGCTCATCAACCGCGGCTACGAGAACTTCATGGAGAAGCTCGTGGAACTGGGCGCGAAGGTGGAGCTGCCGGGCAAGGCCCTCGGCTGACCGACCGGCCGGCCCCCGGGCCGGCCGGCGCCACACGCGCACACCACGAAGGGGCGGCGCCCGGAGAACCGGGCGCCGCCCCTTCGGCGTCGCTTACGAGCCCTACGCCGTTCCGTGGCGTACAGGCCGCAAGGTCACTTGCCCTTGGCGGCTTCCTTGAGCTTCGAGCCCGCGGAGACCTTCACGCTGTAGCCGGCGGGGATGTTGATCGGGTCGCCGGTCTGCGGGTTGCGCGCGGTCCGAGCGGCACGGTGGGTGCGCTCGAAGGTCAGGAAGCCGGGGATGGTCACCTTCTCGTCACCCTTGGCGACGATCTCACCGACGGTCTCGGCGAACGCGGCCAGAACGGCGTCGGCGTCCTTGCGGGTCACCTCGGCGCGGTCGGCCAGCGCGGCCACCAGCTCACTGCGGTTCATGTTGTTACTCCCGTGTTCTTCTTGCTGTTGAGGCGTGACACGCGGCGGAGCCGCATGTTGGGTACAGCGAAGCCGATGCTGCCAGGGTCTGCGGTGAGCCCCCGGACCCGGGTCCGTCGTCAGACCCTCGCGCCCAGAGACGCATCCTGCCCCTACCTGCGGCGGGAAAGCCAATCCGGTACCCCCAGGAGTCGCGAGAACACCCTTGGGAGTCACACGGGGAGCGCCACGGCCTCAGCCTGGTGACACTCCGTGAAGGGCTTGAGCCTGGCCGACACCCTAAACGGCGTGCCGAGGACCCGGGTTCCACGACGCGCCGATGTCAGACCTGTCGTGGCGATCCTCACAGCCGGCGCCCGCCGTGCACCGCACCGTCTTCCGCCCTCCACCGTACGGGCATCCGCCGCCTAGACGGTGGCGCCGGCGGCTTTCGCGGCCTCCCGCACGGCACCGGCGACGGCGCCCGCGACCTTGTCGTTGAAGACGCTGGGGATGATGTAGTTCGCGTTCAGCTCGTCCTCGGTCACCACGTCGGCGAGGGCGGTCGCGGCGGCGAGCATCATCTCCGTGTTGACGGTGCGGGACTGCGCGTCCAGCAGGCCGCGGAAGACACCCGGGAAGACCAGCACGTTGTTGATCTGGTTCGGGAAGTCGGAGCGGCCGGTGGCCACGACCGCGGCCGTCTGGCGGGCGATCGCCGGGTCGACCTCCGGGTCGGGATTCGCGAGCGCGAACACGATGGCGCCCTCGGCCATGGCGGCCACGTCGTCGCCGTCGAGCACGTTGGGGGCGGACACGCCGATGAAGACGTCCGCGCCGCGCACGGCTTCCTTCAGGGTGCCGGTGAGGCCCTCGGGGTTGGTGTTGTCGGCGATCCAGCACAGCGCCGAGTCCGGGGCCGCGTCGACCAGGTCCTCGCGGTCGGCGTGCACGACACCGTGGATGTCGGCGACGACCGCGTTCTTCACACCGGCGGCGAGCAGCAGTTTGAGGATGGCGGTACCGGCCGCGCCGGCGCCGGACATGACGACCCGCACGTCCCCGATGCCCTTGTTCACGACCCGCAGGGCGTTCGTGAGGGAGGCGAGGACGACGATCGCCGTGCCGTGCTGGTCGTCGTGGAAGACGGGGATGTCGAGGGCCTCGCGCAGCCTGGCCTCGATCTCGAAGCAGCGGGGCGCGGAGATGTCCTCCAGGTTGATGCCCGCGAAGCCGGGGGCGATCGCCTTGACGATCTCGACGATCGCGTCGGTGTCCTGGGTGTCCAGGCACAGCGGCCAGGCGTCGATGCCGGCGAACCGCTTGAAGAGGGCCGCCTTGCCCTCCATGACCGGCAGGGCGGCCTTGGGGCCGATGTTGCCGAGGCCCAGCACGGCCGAGCCGTCCGTCACGACCGCAACGGAATTGCGCTTGATGGTGAGGCGGCGGGCGTCCTCGGGGTTCTCGGCGATCGCCATGCACACCCGGGCGACCCCCGGGGTGTAGATCATCGACAGGTCGTCACGGTTACGGATCGGGTGCTTGGACTGCATCTCGATCTTGCCGCCGAGGTGCATGAGGAACGTACGGTCCGAGACCTTGCCCAGGGTGACGCCCTCGATGCCGCGGAGCTCCTCGACGATCTCGTCGGCGTGCGTGGTGGAGCTGGCCGCGATGGTGACGTCGATCCGGAGCTTCTCGTGTCCGGAGGCGGTGACGTCGAGGCCGGTGACCGAGCCTCCGGAGGACTCCACGGCGGTGGTGAGCTGCGAGACGGAGGTTCCGCTCGCGGGCACCTCCAGCCGGACCGTCATCGAGTAGGAGACGCTGGGCGCCGTTGCCATGCCGACTTCCTCTGCTTTCACCGTGTACTGCGCGTGCCGCACGTACTGTGCGGGGTCGCGGGTTCGCGGTCCGATCGTCGCACCTACCGCCGAGTACGCGGTAGCCGCCCCGGATTGCGATCGTTGTGTTCTCAACAGAGAGGCCCACGTCACCTCGTGACGTGGGCCTCCACCTGCTCAGTGACACCGACCCGCCATGCTCGCCTCGCGGCAAGTGGTCGCTCGTGGCGACGAAGGTTGGGCCCGGGGGCTTGGATCGGGCCGGTGTCACACCCAGGCTAACAAACAGATCCGGTAAGGCCATTCCCATCCCGGGAGTTCGTCGGGAACAGCCCGTTCGGACGCCTGGGATCAGTCCCGGAGGAGGTCCGGGACCCCGTCCGCGTCGGGCTGGTCCCGCTCGGCGGACACCACCGTCAGCTGCTGGGTGGCCCGGGTGAGCGCCACGTACAGCACGCGCAGCCCGGCCGGGGACTCGTCCGCGATCTCCGCCGGGGAGACGACGACCGTCGCGTCGTACTCCAGGCCCTTGGCCTCCAGGCTGCCCAGCGCCACCACGCGGTCGCCGAGTCCCGCCAGCCAGCCCCTGGCCTCCTCGCGGCGGTTCATGGCGACGACGACGCCGACGGTGCCGTCGACCAGGTCCAGCAGCCGGGCCGCCTCGGCCCGCACGGTCCGGGCCAGGGACTCCGGCGCGGCGGACTCCCGTACGGCGGACTCCCGTACGGCAGGCAGCGCGAGTTCCCGCGCGGTGGTGCCGGGTCCTCTCGTGGTCGCCACGAAACGCGGCCGCACCCCGGTGGAGCGGACGGCCGACGGGGACCGGGCGCCCGGCATGGCGAGCGCCAGGACCTTCGCCGCCAGCTCGGCGATCTCGGAGGGGTTGCGGTAGTTCACCGTCAGCTCGAAGCGGCGGCGCGGGCGGCTGCCCAGGGCCTCGTCGCGGGCCTGGGCCGCCTCCTCGGGGTCCGACCAGGAGGACTGCGCCGGGTCGCCGACGATCGTCCAGGTGGCGTGCCGGCCGCGCCGGCCGACCATGCGCCACTGCATCGGCGTCAGGTCCTGCGCCTCGTCGACGATGACGTGGGCGTACTCCACGCGCTCCTGCGCCAGCCGCTCGGCCCGCTCGCGCTGGGTCTCCTCGCGCACCGGCATCAGTTCGTCCAGGCCGGTGAGCTGGTCGAGCGGGTCCAGTTCCCGCCGCTTGCGCGGGCGGGCGGGGGCGCCGAGGATCGCCTGGAGCTCGTCGAGCATGGCGATGTCGTGCACGGAGTGCCCGTCGCGCCGGAGGGAGCGGGCCGTGCGGCGGATCTCACCGGGGTTGAGGATGCGCCGGGCCCAGCGGCCCAGGCGCCGTTCGTCGGCCATCGCCGCGAGGACGGCCGCCGGGGTCAGCTCCGGCCACCAGGCGTCCAGGAACTCGATGAAGCTGTCCTCGGAGCTGACGTCCTCGTCGAAGGAGGAGCGCAGTTCGGCGGCCAGTTCGGGGTCCGCGTGCCGGCCGGCCGAGCCCGAGCGCGCCCACAGCGCGTCCAGGAGCAGCTTGCGGGCGCGGGGACGCAGCAGGTTGACGGGCGCGGTGCCGCTGAGCGCGTTCTCCCGGACCCGGTTCAGTTCCGCGGCCTCCAGTTCGAGGCGGCGGCCGTGGGCGACCACCCGCAGCAGGGTCGGTGAACCGCTGGGTTCCAGGGCTCCGCGCGCGGCCTTCCGCAACACCTTGAGCATGCGGTACGACCCCTTGGCGCGGGCCACCGGCGGGGCGTCGTGGAGGGTGGCCTCGGCGCCGTCGACGAGGGAGCCGATGGCGCGGATGGCGACCTGGCCCTCCTCGCCGAGGGAGGGCAGCACGCCCTCGGTGTACGCCACGAGCAGCGGGGTCGGCGAGACGATCAGGATGCCGCCCGCGTACCGGCGCCGGTCCTGGTAGAGCAGGTAGGCCGCCCGGTGCAGGGCGACGGCCGTCTTACCCGTGCCGGGGCCGCCCTCGACGTACGTCACGGAGGCCGCGGGGGCGCGGATCACCAGGTCCTGCTCGGCCTGGATGGAGGCGACGATGTCCCGCATGGTGTGGCTGCGGGCCTGGCCGAGGGCGGCCATCAGGGCGCCGTCGCCGATGACGGCCAGCCGGTGGCCGTCGAGGGAGGCGGTCAGCTCCGGGCGCATCAGGTCGTCCTCGACGCCGAGGACGCGCCGGCCCTTGGAGCGGATCACCCGGCGGCGCACGACCCGGCCGGGATCGACCGGGGTCGAGCGGTAGAACGGGGCCGCGGCCGGCGCCCGCCAGTCGATGACCAGCGGCGCGTAGTCGGAGTCCAGGACTCCGATACGGCCGATGTGCAGGGTCTCGGCGATGTCGGCGGTGTCGTCGTCCCGTACGGCGCCCTCGGCGGGCTCCACGGCGGTGTAGGCGCCGTCGGGGCCCTTCCTGCCGTCCCTGCCGGGCAGCAGGTCGATACGGCCGAAGAGGAAGTCCTCGAACTCGTTGTTCAGGCGGTTGAGGTGAACCCCCGCCCTGAAGACCTGTGCGTCCCGCTCGGCCAGTGCGCCGGGCGTGCCGACCTGACCGCGCTGGGCGGCGTCGTTCATGAGGAACTCGGCCTCGTGGATCTTCTCCTCGAGCCGTCGGTACACCCGGTCCAGGTGTTCCTGTTCGACGCTGATCTCTCGGTCCCGCACCGAATCCAGTGCGGCCTTGTCCTGATCCGAGCCGACCGCGGTTTCCTGCTGAGCCTGAGCGGCCACCGGGCCCCCTTCTGACGTGCTGGGCAGCCGTCAACCGTACGCGAAGGGGGCCCCTGGAAGCCACGCGCGCGCTTACGCGTCGATCTCCACCAGCCGTTTGCCGGGGAAGGTCATGACCTCGAAGTGGTCGATCTCGTTGGGCTTGAAGGCCGCTCCGCCGCCGATGTACAGCGGGTTCTTGGCCTCCTCCTTCGTGGCGTCCGGCAGTCCGTAGCCCCACTTCGAGACGGACCAGGACGACACCGTCTCGCGCTCGCCGTTCTTGCCCACGGCGATCAGGGAGCACTTGAGCGGGCCCTTGACGTTCTTGAGCTGGAGGACCGCCTGGGTGCCCCAGTCCTTCTCCGCCATGGCGACCGTGCCGGTGACACCGGTGGACGAGTCCGTCGCGGTGACCTTGTCGTTCAGCGTGTTGAACAGCTGCTGCGCGGCGGGCGGAGCCGCCTCGTTGGTGCCGTTGTTCGAGTCGCCGCCGGTCGCCGCCATGACGGTCAGCGGACCGCCGATGATCAGCGCGGCCGCGGCGGCCACCAGGTAGAAGCCGCGCCGGCGCTTGTGCGCGCGCCGCTCGGAGACCTCGTCGACCAGCTTCTCCGCGAGCCGCGGGCTGGGCCGGGCGGACAGCGACTCCCCGATGGCGGGGGTGCCTGAGCCCGGCAGGTCGGCCAGCGCGGCCAGCATCGGTTCCATCCCGGCGAGCTCGTCGAGCTGCTGGGCGCACCACTCACAGGTGGCGAGATGGGCCTCGAAAGCGGTTGCTTCCCCGTCGTCCAGAATGCCGAGGGCGTAGGCGCCGACGGTTTCGTGCTCGTTAGGGCCCGGCGATCCCATCATGGGGCCAGACATTCCCGAACCACCCGTTCCGAATCCCCCGTAAACACTCATCACGCCGTCACCCCCCGCTCCTCCAGAGCCAGCTTCATCGACCGAAGCGCATAGAAAACCCTTGAGCGTACGGTGCCGCTGGGAATGCCCAGCGTCTCAGCCGCCTCGTTGACGGTACGCCCCTTGAAGTACGTCTCGACGAGCACCTCCCGGTGGGCCGGGGTCAGGTCGTCGAGCGCGTCGGACAACGTCATCAGCCACAGCGCCTTGTCGATCTCGTCCTCCGCGGGGATGACCTCCAGCGGCGACGGATCGACCTCCTGCGGCCGGGCCTGCCGGCTGCGGTGGCCGTCGATGACGATGCGCCGGGCGACCGTCACCAGCCAGGGGCGTACCGAACCGGTCGCTCGATTGAGCTGGCCGGCGTTCTTCCAGGCACGGATGAGCGTTTCCTGGACCACGTCCTCGGCCCGCTGCCGGTCTCCCGCGACCAGCCGGAGTACATACGCAAGGAGGGGTCCGGCGTGCTCCCGGTACAGGGCACGCATCAGCTCCTCATCAGGTTCCGAGGGCTGGGACATGCGATGTCGGGCCCTCGATCCACGTTCATTGGCCACGACAGAATCCTTGCGCACGCCCACCTCCGATGTCCGGGGGATCCCCCAGTCGGTCGCTCGTCCACGGGTACGGACGGGGGTGCGGGTGTGTTCAACGTGACGCGACAGTTTTCCACGGGGTGACGTGACGAGGCCGGACATGAGCGCACATTCCCACCGCGCGATCTTTACATTTCCACCACATCAGCAAGATCACTCGGGCTGCCCGACTCGCCCGGACGGTAAACGAGGTGTTATCGAAATCACTTCGACAATGATTTCACAGAAGCCGCATATCGGGCGGTCGGACGGCTTGTCGATCACTCAGGCACGCGCGAGAGCCGCCCGTCGGCGGTGCCGGGCGACCCTTTCGCGGTTCCCGCAGACCTCGCTGGAGCACCAGCGCCTCCTGCGTCCGCGTGACGTGTCCAGGTAGACGATCGGGCAGTTGTCGCCCTCGCACTGCCGCAGCCCCGCCCGGGCGACCGGGTCGGTGAGCAACTCGACGGCGTCCCGGGCGATGGCGCCGAGCAGCGCCCCGCAGCCGGGCGGTGCGGCCAACTCCCGCACGAGGGTGCCGTCCTGGCCGCGCACCGCGCACGGCGTGGGCGGCGCGGCCCCGGCGAGCTGGTTGACGCGGGCGAGCGCGAGGTCGTAGGGCCGGCTGTCGGGTGGCGGTCCCCCGGGTACCAACTGGGCGATACGGCAGCGCAGTTCCCGGAAGCCGACCAGCCAGGAGTCGTCCGTGTGACTCAGCGCGGTGCCGGCCGGAACGAGCCCGGACGCCTCGATCCAGGCGCGCAGGACCCCGACGGAGTCGAGCCGTTCCCCGGGATGGGTGGTCGCGAGAAGATCCAGACAGACCCGCCCGGCGTCGAACCGCAGTTCGCAGGAGACCGTGGCCGTACCCAGTGCCATGTGCCTGTCACCGCCTAGGGTGCCCCCGCTCAAGGGGGCCGCCGAACTACCGGAAGGGACCGAGAAACCGCCCCACCCCCACAGTGCCCGCCCACCCTCGCCCCCGGAACCCCCCGCACAGGGAGACCATCCCCGTCCGGCCGACTACGGACAGCCCGTCCGACGCTCACGGACAGTCCCCGTGACTGCCCGTCGGGCGTTGGAGGACGCGCCCAGGGTCAGCCCGTCGGGCGTTGGAGGACAAGGCCAGGGGCAGCCCGTCCGGCGTTTGAGGACGGACCCCATGACAGCCCGTCCGGCGCTTGAGGACAAGGCCCGTCCAGGGCCGGGCGCGGGGGCCCGGGGGCGGCAGCCCCCGCGAGCCCCGCACAGGACAGCGTGCCGACTACCCGTCGGCGTACTTCGCATCGGCGGCCGGATCCAGCGCCAGCCGATACCCCCGCTTGACCACCGTCTGGATCAGTTTCGGCGCCCCCAGCGCCGTCCGCAGCCGCGCCATGGCCGTCTCGACGGCGTGTTCGTCTCGACCGGTGCCGGGCAGCGCCCGCAGGAGGTCGGCGCGGGCCACGACCCAGCCCGGCCGCCGCGACAGCGCCCGTAGCAGCGACATGCCGGCCGGCGGCACGGGCCGCAGCGACCCGTCCACCAGCACCGCGTGCCCGCGGATCTCCACCCGGTGCCCGGCGATCGGCAACGCCCGTGCCCGGCCGGGCAGTTCCTGGCACAGCAGCTGGACGAGGGGGCCGAGCCGGAACCGTTCGGGCGAGACCGTGTCGACACCGAGGGCCTGCAACGGCAGCGCGGTGACCGGGCCGACGCAGGCCGGCAGCACGTCGTGGTGAAGGGCGGCCAGCAACTCCGGCTGCAGCCCGCGCACTTCGGCCCGTGACAGCAGGGACGCGGCCGCGGGGGCGCTGGTGAAGGTGAGCGCGTCCAGGCCGCGGGAGACGGCGGCGTCCAGCAGCCGGTCCACGGGACCGATGTCCTCCGGCGGCATCCACCGGTACACCGGCACCCCGAGCACCTCCGCCCCCCCGACCCGCAGCGCCTCCACGAACCCGGGCAGCGGCTCGCCGTGCAGCTGTACGGCGATGCGGCGGCCCTCGACGCCCTCCTCCAGGAGCCGGTCGAGCACCTCCGCCATGGACTCGGAGCTGGGCGACCACTCCTCGGTCAGCCCGGCGGCCCGGATCGCCCCCTTGACCTTGGGTCCGCGGGCGAGCACCTCGACCCCGCGCAGTCTGGCCAGCAGGTCCTCGCCGAGCCCCCAGCCGTCGGCGGCCTCGATCCAGCCCCGGAAGCCGATGGCGGTGGTGGCGACGACGACGTCGGGCGCCTGGTCGATGACCTCCTTGGTGGCGGCGAGCAGTTCGCTGTCGTCGGCGACCGGCACGATGCGCAGGGCGGGGGCGTGCAGGACGGCGGCACCGCGGCGCTGGAGCAGCGCCCCGAGCTCGTCGGCCCGGCGCGCGGCGGTCACACCCACGGTGAAGCCCGCGAGGGGGCCGTGGTCCGGTGGCTGCTGTTCGTCGTACATGGCTCTCGTCCCGCGCTCGGAGTCGTTGCGCCTTCAGGAGGTGTCTCGCACCTTCACGCCGATCGAGCCTGTCAACGGTGCGTGACAGGCTCGGTTCGGCTTCGTGTCGCTGGTGTTACGTCACACCTCGGCGTAGCTGAGCTGCGGCTTCGCCTCTGCGGCGGAGGTGCCGGGCGCCGAGGCGGCCGGACGTCGAAGGTATACGGCCCAGGTGACCGCGAAGCAGGCGGCGTAGAAGGCGAGGAAGGCGACGAAGGCGCCGGTGCCGGTGCCGGAGGTGAGGAAGGACTGCCGGAAGGCGAGGTTGATGGCGACGCCGCCGAGCGCGCCCACCGCGCCGATCAGGCCCATGGAGGCACCGGAGAGCCGGCGCCCGTAGGCCGCGGCCTCCTCACCGGTCAGCCCCTTGGCGAGGGCCTTGGTCTGGAAGATGCCGGGGATCATCTTGTACGTCGAGCCGTTGCCGAGGCCGGTGAGGACGAACAGCACCACGAACGCGCCGGTGAACAGGGCCAGCGACTTCTGCATGCTCGCGGCGATGAGGACTGCGGTCGCCACGCCCATCCCGACGTAGTTGTAGAGCGTGATCTTCGCGCCGCCGTAGGTGTCGGCCAGCCGGCCGCCCACGGGACGGATCAGCGAGCCGAGCAGCGGGCCGATGAAGGTGACGTACGCCGCCTCCAGCGGGGTGCGGCCGAACTGGTTGGTCAGCACCTGCCCGAAGGCGAAGCTGTAGCCGATGAAGGACCCGAAGGTGCCGACGTAGAGGAAGGCCATGATCCAGGTGTGTCCGTCCTTCGCGGCGTCCCTGGCGGCGCCGGTGTCGTTCTTCACGGACGCGAGGTTGTCCATGAACAGCGCGGCGAGGACGGCGGCGACGACGATCAGCGGGATGTAGATCCCCAGCAGCACCCGGGGGCCGCCGCTCGCCCCGATGATCGCGAGGGCGATCAGCTGGATGACGGGGACGCCGATGTTGCCGCCGCCTGCGTTCAGACCGAGCGCCCAGCCCTTCCTCCTGAGCGGGAAGAAGGCGTTGATGTTGGTCATGGAGGAGGCGAAGTTGCCGCCGCCGATGCCGGCGAGCAGACCGACCAGCAGGAAGGTGCCGAAGGACGTCCCCGGTTCCATCACGGTGAACGCGGCGATGGTCGGGACGAGCAGCAGACTGGCGGAGATGATGGTCCAGTTCCGGCCGCCGAAGATCGCCACGGCGAAGGTGTAGGGCACCCGCACGACCGCGCCGACCAGCGTCACCATCGAGGTGAGCAGGAACTTGTCGGCCGGGGTGAGGCCGTACTCCGGGCCCATGAAGAGCACCAGCACGGACCACAGGGTCCAGATCGAGAACCCGATGTGCTCGGACAGGACGGAGAAGGCGAGGTTGCGGCGGGCGACCTTCTCTCCGGTCTCGTTCCAGAAGGTCTCGTCCTCCGGATCCCACTGCTGGATCCAGCGGCCGCCCCTGCTCGGGGGTGCGGGGGCTGTGCTAGGGGCTGTCATGACGCCTCCACGGTGCTCCGGGGCTCGGTCGTTCAGGGCGATGAGCGGTGATGAGTCCCGAAGGTAGGGAGGGCGCGTTTCCGCGCTGTGGCTGTGAGTGACCGGAAAGGAACGTTGCTCTCACCCCGCGGGAAGGCGGGATGAGAGGTCGGGACCATGCAGCCGGCCCTCGACAGCCGGAGCCCGCCGTGCGGCACGGCGGGCTCCGTGGTTCGGGTCAGGCGCGGTGCGCCCCGGCGCGGGCGCCGTGGTTCGGGTCAGGCGCGGTGCGCCCCGGCGCGGGCGCCGCGTCCGGCCGAGCCGGTCGGCCACAGGCTCGGCTTCCGTTTCGCCGCCACGTCCTCCATCCACCCGAAGCAGACGATGCATCCGGCGGTGAGGATCCAGGTGACGAGCAGGACCGGCCAGGAGCTCTCCAGGAGCCAGGGGGTGTGCACCTCGAGCACTTCGAAGCCCCACAGCTGGTCCCACATCGTGGCGGCGGCGACGATGCACACGTTGTGCCAGAGGTAGACGGTCACCGCACGGGAGTTGAGGAGGGTGACCAGTTTGTCGCAGCGGCGCAGCCGGCGGGGCCACTCGGACCACGA
Source organism: Streptomyces sp. NPDC005574 (assembly GCF_040605435.1). Taxonomy (NCBI): domain Bacteria; kingdom Bacillati; phylum Actinomycetota; class Actinomycetes; order Kitasatosporales; family Streptomycetaceae; genus Streptomyces; species Streptomyces sp. NPDC005574. The sequence continues at coordinate 34,896 of NZ_JBEXCW010000043.1, read as the reverse complement.
GGGGCTGAAGTGCAGCAGCAACAGCACCGTCGAGACGGACCACAGGGCCTGTCCGAAGGGGATGTCGTCGAGGTCGTGACCCGCCTTGAAGCCGTGCGTGAGCGCGTACCAGAGGCCGAGCAGCGCGACGGCAGGGGCGAGGGAGGGCACCGCGTAGCGCGGGATGCGCTTGAGGATGCCCTCCTGGTGGGCCATGCCGAGGATCCAGCAGGCTCCGAAGGTGGCGAAGTCGGACACGGTCGAGTCGAGGCGGGTGCTGGGGATGGTGACGTAGCCGAACTCGAGGGCCGCGCACAGGACGACCGGCGAGAGGATCGTCGCCCACGGGAGCACGCGCAGGGCCTTGAGGAGGGCCGGGGAGAGCAGGACGAACCAGAGATAGGCACGGATGTACCAGAGGGGTACGGCCAGTTCGTAGGCCCAGTCCCCGCCGACGAAGCCGTGGACGCCGGCGAGGCTGTCGGCGGCGGGCGGTTCGCTCAGCGGCAGGATCCAGAAGGTGAGGTGCAGCCACCACCAGCCGGGGTGGCCCTCGGAGTTCGGACCCCAGCCCTGGAGCAGCATGCCGGTGACGCCGATCGCGCCCAGCAGCCACAGCGGGGGCAGCAGCCGGCGCATGCGGCCGCGGATCACTTCGATGGGCGGGCGGCGCTTGAGCGAGCGCGCCATGAGGTTGCCGGCCAGCGCGAACATGACGCCCATGGACGGGAACAGCACGGGCAGCCACGCCCAGCCCATCAGGTGGTAGAAGACCACCCGGAACAGGGCGATGGCGCGCAGCAGGTCGAAGTAGCGGTCGCGGGACGGTGCCCGCCGGGTCGTCTCGGCGGCCTGGTCGGTGCTCTGCCGGGCGGTCTGCCCCGGCGCCCCTGTCGCGTCCGTGCCGGGCGGCCCGGCGGGTACGGCCGCCTCGGCGCCGGCGGGACCGGTCGGTACGGCCGCCTCGGCGCCGGGCGGTCCGGTGGGCGTGGGCGTGGTGGGTGCCGTCATGTCGAAGGCTTTCCGGGTGGGGACACGGGTCGTCGGGGACGGGCCGGCGGGCGGGACGGTGCTCATCGGACCGGCCTCCCGTCCAGGACCTCGGCGCGCGGGGCGGGTGCGGTACCGGGCGGGGCGGAGACCCCGCCCTTGCGCCGCAGTTTCTGCCAGCGCAGGCGGCCGCCGGTGAGGGCGGTGATCCAGGACTGGAGCAGGACGACGTACATGAGCTGCCGGTAGAGGATCTGCTGCAGCGGCAGTGAGATCAGCGGGGCCGGTGACTCGCGGTCGAGGGCGAAGGAGTAGCCCGCGCAGACCGCCTGGACCGCCAGGACGCCGAACCAGGCGGCGACCGTTCTGCCGGTCGGGCCGAAGACCAGGCCGTAGAGCAGGAAGATGTCGATCAGCGGGGCCAGGAGCGGGGCGACCACCATGAACAGGGACACCAGCGGCAGGCCGACGCGGCCGAAGCGACCGGAGGGTCCCCGTTCGACGAGGGCGCGGCGGTGCTTCCAGATCGCCTGCATGGTGCCGTACGACCAGCGGTAGCGCTGGGACCAGAGCTGCTGGACCGACTCCGGGGCCTCGGTCCAGGCGCGGGCCTTCTCGGCGTAGACCACGCGCCAGCCGTCCCGGTGCATCGCCATGGTGATGTCGGTGTCCTCGGCTAGCGTGTCGTCGCTCATGCCGCCGACCCGTTCGAGGGCGGTGCGCCGGAAGGCGCCGACCGCGCCGGGGATGGTGGGCATGCAGCGCAGCACGTCGTACATGCGGCGGTCGAGGTTGAAGCCCATCACGTACTCGATGTGCTGCCAGGCGCCGATGAGGGTGTCACGGTTGCCGACCTTGGCGTTGCCGGCGACGGCGCCCACGCGCGGGTCGCCGAAGGGCTGCACCAGTTCGCGGACGGTGGACGGTTCGAAGACCGTGTCGCCGTCCATCATCACGACGATGTCGTGCGTGGCGTTCGCCAGACCGCGGTTGAGGGCGGCCGGCTTGCCCGCGTTGAGCTGCCGGATCACCCGCACGTCGGGCAGGTCCAGGGCCTCCACGATCCGGGCGGTGCCGTCGGCGGAGCCGTCGTCGATGACGAGGATCTCGATCGGGTGCTCGCTCGCCATGAGGGAGCGGACCGTGTTCTCGATGCACTTGGCCTCGTTGTACGCCGGTACCAGCACCGACACCGGTTCGGTGATCGCCGGTCCCCAGCGGAAGTCGCGGCGCCGGACCCGGCGGGCGTGCACGCCGGACAGCAGGAACATCAGGCCGAAGCGGGCGATGACCAGGGAGCCGATGACGGCCAGGCACACCACCAGCACGCCGGTGATCTCGTCGGATGCCTCGACCAGGGAGATCCACGCCTTGCCCTTCCACAGGTCGACCCCGGTGACGGGGGTGTGCGCGCTGGGCGCGTCGAGGGCCTCGGTGAGGTTGTCGAACGCGTAGCCGTCGGCCTTGAGCTGTGGCAGGAGCCGGTCCAGTGCCTGCACGGTCTGGTGGCGGTCGCCGCCGGAGTCGTGCATCAGGACGATCGCGCCCTTGCCGCCCTTGGGGGTGGCGTTGCGGATGATCTGCCCGACGCCCGGCTTGCGCCAGTCCTCACTGTCGACGCTGGTGACGACGGTGATGTAGCCGCGGGAGCCGATGTACCGGGTGACCGGCCAGGACTTGTTGTCCATCGCGTCGGCGAAGGAGGAGTACGGCGGCCGGAAGAGCGAGGTGCGGATACCGGCCGCGCCGGTGATGGCGAGCTGGTTCTGCGACAGCTCCCAGTCGACGCGCTTGCGGGACTGGAAGGACAGGTCGGGGTGGTTGAAGGTGTGCAGGCCGACCTCGTGGCCCTCGGCGACCATGCGCCGGACCAGTTCGGGGTAGCGCGAGGTCATGGTGCCGGTGACGAAGAAGACCGCGTGCGCGTGGTGCTTCTTCAGCACGTCGAGGACTCTGGGGGTCCAGACGGGGTCGGGACCGTCGTCGAAGGTCAGGACGAGACGGTGGTCGCGCACCTTCAGGGAGGTGGTGCGGCCGCCGCGGGTGTCGATGACCGGGCCGCCGTCGAGGATCTTCTGCGGCACCTTGTCGGAGGGTGCCTCGGAGCGGACGCGGTGGTCGGCGAGGATCTCGCTGTGTACGTAGCCGCGCAGCATCAGCATGGCCATCAGCGCGGCGAGGACGAGCACGGGCAGCAACAGGCGCATGGGCAGACGGCGACGCCGGGAACCGTCGCGGGTCCGGGTCGCGCGCCCGCCACGGCGGGAGCGGGATGCCATCAGGGAGCGGACTCCTGGTTCGCGGAGGGCGTCGCGGACGGCGCGGCGGTCGGGCCGGTCACCGGGGCGGGACCCTCGGCGACGGGCGAGGGATCGCTCGGGCCGTTGGGCACCGGGCCGTTGCCGGGGTCGGTGCTGCCGCCGACGGACGGCGTCGGGTCGGGTGAGGAGCTGACCCCGCCGGTCGGCGCCGTCGGTTCGGGCGAGACCGAGCCCTGCGTCGGGACCGGGGACGAGCTCGGGGCGATCCCGCCGGTGCCCGGCGCCGGGGTGCTCCGGCTGGCGGCGGGCGAGGGAGCGGTCGAGGTGCCCGGCCGGGCGGGGCTGCCGGAGGCGCGGGGCGCGCCGGGTGCGGCGCTCGGACGGCTGCCCGGCTTGAGGACCGTGCCGTTGGTGGCCGTCGGGAGCATCCCGGGCAGAGCGGGACCGCCGCCGGTCGAGCCCTTCGACTCCTCGGGCTTCGGCGGGGTCTCGACCTTGTCGGCCGGCTGTTCGTCCTGCTGGCCCGGCACGGGCAGCCAGGGCGCGCTGGAGTTGCCGGACAGCAGGGTGACGACGATGACGACGGCGTAGACCGCGCAGGACAGGCCGACGGCCATGCCGATACGGCGGTACCTGCGGCTGCGGCGGCCCGACTCGTCGACGAAGACCGGTGCGTCGGAGCTCTCGGCCCCGCCCTTGCCCGGCCCGACCAGAAGATCGTCCAGATCGCCGCCGATGTCGTCGAGTTGGACCGTTACCTCGTCCGGGTCGTGGTCGTTGATCTGGCTGGGCGCTTCCCACGGATCGCGCAGGGCGCCGGCGTTCCCGGCCGGTTGCTCCGCGGAGAGGCCCTTGGCGTCGGCGCCCGGGAAACGGCCCCCGGCAGCACTGCCGGAGGACACGATTTCGGCCGCGCTCGACGAGGCGAACACCCCGGTTCCGCCACTGTCCGGAAATGACTGGGTGGCGCCACTATTTGCAGCACGCTGACCGATCGCGGTTGCGACTTCGGGCCATTCGGGACGGGCATCTTCCCGTCCGTTGCTCGCATTCTTCACATGCACGCACATCCCCCCACGGAATGTTCCTGGGCGCGGGTACGAGACTGAGCATTCGTAGTCGAACCAGGCCCCCACCCGGTTCGAGCGCCCCCTTTGTCGCAAGTGTGCTCAGGGACCCGAATCTAGCGCACCGGGAGGTTGCTTGTTTGCCTTGTGTCAATTGTGCCCACGGATGAGGGAGCTGTCGATGGCTGGAATCCATCCATCTGCGGGCATCCGCAGCCACCCTTCGTCGGCCGAGAGTTGGGCCGCCGCGCGTCGAAGAACGTCGAATCCGCGGTGCACCAGCCCCTTTCGCCACACCAGTGACACGGGGGACAACGGGACCGGATCGATCAAGGGGCGGAGCACCGTCCCGGGCATGGCCGGAAAGTCCACCACCGCGAGTATCGGGTTCCGGGCCTTTCCCATGATCCGGCGGAACTCCTCGTCCCCGACGGCCAGCGGGACGGGCGGCGCGATCTCGATGCCGCGCCCCTCGAACAACTGCCGGGCCAGGTCGGTCCACTCCGGGGTCCGGGGGTTCCCGGCGCCCGCGTAGACACGCTCGCCGGCCAGCGCCGCCAGCGGGATCCTGGGCAGCGCGGCGAGCCGGTGGTCCTCGGGCAGCACGAGGGCCATGGGCTCGTAACGGACGGGCTGGTGGTCGAGCCCGGCCCGCAGCGCCGGGTCCAGCCCGGCGAACCGCCCGAAGGACGCGTCGAGCCGGCCCGCGAGCAAGTCACCCGCCGCGCCGGTCAGCCCGCTCTCGTAGCGGGCCATCAACTCGTACTGCGGGGCCAGTTCGCGGGCCAGGTACAGCACCCGGCGCGCGGTGACCTGATCCGGATAGTTCAGGTCCACGAGCAGCGGTCTGACCTGCCCGAAGACCGCGAGCAGTTCATCCTGGGCCGCCAGCACCCGACGCGCGTACGGCACCAGCCGCTCGCCGTCGGCCGTGGGGGTGACCTGCCGGGTGGTCCGTACGAAGAGGTCGGTACCGAGCTCGCGTTCCAGCCGCCGGACGTCCCGGCTGAGCACCTGCTGGGCGATGTGGAGGCGGGCCGCGGCCCGGGTGAAGTGCAGCTCCTCGGCGACGGCGAGGAAGGCGCGCAGGAGACGGGGTTCGAGGTCGGCGGGCATCCGGCGAAGTTACCTCGGGGGTGCGCGACCGGGGCGGGGGTGGGCGGCGGGGGCGCGGAGCGCGTCCCTAACCGGGGGCGGGGGCGGTCGGCCGAGGGCGGTCGGCCGGGGCGCGGTGCCGATCCGCGACCGGGGGCGGGGGCGGTCGGCCGAGGGCGGTCGGCCGGGGGCGCGATGCCGATCCGTGAACGGGGGCGGGGGCGGTCGGCCGAGGGCGGTCGGCCGGGGGCGCGATGCCGATCCGTGAACGGGGCCAGGGCCGGGGCCGGGCTCGGCCAGGGGCGGTCGGCCAGAGGCGCGGAGCCGGTCCGCGACCGGGGGCGGTCAGCCGGGGCGCGGTGCCGGTCCGCGAGCGGGGTCGGGGCCGGGGTCGGGGCCGGCCAGGAGCCGTCGGCCGGGGTGCGGAGCCGGTCCGCGACCAGAAGCCGCCGGCCAGGGTGCCAAGCCCATCCGCGACCAGAAGCCGCCGGCCAGGGTGCCAAGCCCATCCGCGACCAGGCCCGCGGGTGCCCCGCCGGTCCGGCGCCCCCACCCGCATTCACAACCCCCGTGCGTGAATCGGTGCGGAGAAGGTGTTGGACCCGGCGTCCGCTCCCGGGTGACGGTTCATCCATGCCGTCCCGACCGTCTTCGCGGACCACTCCCCTGTTCACCGTCACCAACGACACGCTCGTGGCCGTCGACTTCGGCCCCTGTACCGGAGGCCGGCCGCCCGGCCCGTACCGCCGGCTCTTCCAGGTGCCCGGCGCCCGTGCCTTCACCGTGGGGAACCTGGTGGCCCGGCTGCCGATGGGCATGTTCAGCGTGAGCGCGGTGCTGATGATCGCCGGTGCGCGGGGCTCGTACGCGCTGGCCGGCGCCGTCACCGCGACCGGGCTTGCGGCGACAGCGCTGGTCGCGCCGTGGACCGCGCGGCTGGTCGACCGGCACGGCCAGGCGCGGATCGCCGTACCCGCGACGCTGCTCGCGGCGACGGGTTCGCTGGCGCTGCTGCTGTGCGTACGTTACGGCGCCCCCGACTGGACCCTGTTCGCCTCCTACGCCGCCACCGCGACCACCCCGAACACCGGCGGCATGTCCCGGGCCCGCTGGACGTACCTGCTCCGGGGCGACGCCGCGGCCCTGCACACCGCGAACTCCTTCGAACAGGCCGCGGACGAGCTGTGTTTCATGATCGGGCCGGTGTTCGCGGTGTTCCTGTGCGGCACGTTCTTCCCGGAGGCCGGCACGCTGGCCGGTGCGATCCTGCTGGTGTCGGGCGTGCTGTTCTTCGCCGCCCAGCGATCGACGGAACCCCCGCTCGCCCACTCGGCCACGGCCGCTCCCGCTGGTGGGGCCCACTCGGCCGCGGCGGCCGCCACCCCCGATGAGGCTCCCTCGGCCACCGCCGCTCCCGCCGGTGAATCCCGCTCGACCGGCCGCACCGGTGAGGCCCACTCGGCCACCGCCGCACCCCGGCCACCCCGACCCCGGGGACGCACCCCCGGGCGCCCCTCCCCGCCCAGCCTCCTGCGTGCGCCCGGGATGCCCCCGCTGCTCGCCGTGTGTCTCGTCATGGGTGTGGTGTTCGGGGCGATGGAGGTCGTCACGATCGCCTTCGCCGACGCGCACGGCCACCGTTCGGCGGCGGGCCCGGTGCTCGGGCTCCAGGCGGCCGGCTCCTGCGCGGCGGGACTGCTGTACGGGGCGGTGCGGCCGGCCGGTTCCGCGGCCGGCCGGTACGTGTGGTGCATCGCCGCGATGACCGCGCTGCTGACGCTGCCGCTGCTCGCCGCCGCCCTGACCTGCTCGCTTCCGCTGCTGGCGGCTGCGCTGCTGGTGGCCGGGATGGCGACGGCCCCGACCATGGTCACCGGTATGACCCTGGTGCAGCACCGCACGCCCGCCGGCCGGCTGAACGAGGGCATGACCCTGGCCGTGACCGGCCTGCTCGGGGGCATCGCCGCGGGCAGCGCGGTCGGCGGCTGGATGGTGGAACACCGGTCGCCCGCGGCGGGCTACGGGGTGCCGGTGACGGCGGCCGCGGTGGCGCTGCTGATCGCGCTCGCCCAGCGCGGGTCCGCGCGTGGGACCGGAGGAGATTCACGCACGCCCCATTGACGTGCTCACGGCCCCGGCATACCTTCCCCCGTCGAAGCGCTTCGACGTCACGCATCGAACCGATTCGACGGCAGATGCGTGACGCCCCGAGACCCATCCGACTGCGACTCCTCCGGAGGCACGGGATGTTGACGGCACGAAGGCGTGTGGCGGGAGTGGTGGCGGCGGTCCTCGGCGGATCGCTGCTCCTGGCCTCCTGCGGCGGCTCGGACAGCGGCTCCGCCGACGGCAGGACGCTCAGACTCTGGCACTACGAGGGCCCCGACAGTGCGATGGGCGCGGCCTGGAACGAGGCGATCAAGGAGTTCGAGGCCACCCACCCGGGCGTCAAGGTGAAGTTCGAGGAGAAGGGCTTCGAGCAGATCCAGAAGACCGCGCCCATGGTCCTCAACTCCTCCGACGCGCCCGACCTGATGGAGTACAACAAGGGCAACGCGACGGCCGGGCAGCTCTCCAGGCAGGGCCTGCTCACCGATCTCACCGCCGAGGTGGCGAAGCGCGGCTGGGACAGGAAGCTCAGCGCGGGTGTGCGGACCACCAGCCGGTACGACACCGACGGCGTGATGGGCTCCGGCGCGTGGTACGGCGTGCCCAACTACGCCGAGTACACGATGGTCTACTACAACAAGGACCTGTTCGACCGGTACGGGATCGCCCGGCCGAAGACCCTCGGTGAACTCACCGCCGCCATGGACACGTTCGTCGCCAAGGGCGTCACCCCGCTCGCCGACGCCGGCGCGGAGTACATCGCCCAGCAGTACCTCTACCAGCTCGCCCTGACCAGGGCCGACCGCTCCTGGGTGGACAACTACGAGCTGTACAAGGGGAGGAACGACTTCCACGACGCCGCCTGGACGTACGCCGCGAACACCTTCGCCGACTGGGTGAAGAAGGGCTACATCAGCAGGAAGTCCACCGGTGCGAAGGCCGAGGACGCGGGCGTCTCCTTCATCCGGGGCAAGGCGCCGATCCTGTTCTCCGGCAGCTGGTGGTTCGGCCGCTTCCGGACGGAGGCGAAGTTCGACTGGGGCACCTTCCTGTGGCCGGACACGCACCTCACCCTGGGCTCCGGCGGCAACCTGTGGGTGGTTCCCAAGGGCTCCGGGAACAAGGACCTCGCCTACGACTTCATCGACATCACCCTGTCGAAGAAGGTCCAGAACCTGCTGGGCGACAAGGGCGGTGTCCCGGTGGCGGCCGACGCGGACGCGATCACCGACCCGAAGTCGAAGTCCCTCATCGCCGACTTCAACTCCGTGTCGGCCGAGGACGGCCTGGCCTTCTACCCCGACTGGCCGGTCACCGGTTTCTACGACGTCCTCGTCTCCGAGACCCAGAAACTGGTCACCGGCGGCGAGAAACCCGACGACTACCTCACCGCCCTGCAGAAGGCGTACGACAGGGGCGTACCGCGACGATGACGGTCACCGTCGAACAGGGCGCGCGGGTGGCCCGCGAGTATCGCGGCCCGAGCCACCCGCGCCGCCCCCGCGACTCCTACGCGCTCTTCCTGCTGCCCGGTGTCCTTGGCTTCCTCGCGGTCGTGATCGTCCCGTTCCTGATGAACACGGCCGTGAGCTTCACCGACTGGCAGGGCGTCGGCAGCCCGGAGTGGTCGGGGCTCGCCAACTACCGTGAGCTGCTGGACGACAGCGAGTTCTGGGCGTCCTTCCGGCACAGCCTGTTCATGGTCGTCGCGATGGCGGTGCTGCCGACGGGGATCGGGCTCGTCCTCGCGGCGGCCCTGTTCGACTACGTCGGCAAGCACTTCGGCAGCAGGGTCGCCGCGGTGCTGCGCGCCTGCTTCTACCTTCCACAGGTGCTGCCGATCGCGGTCGCCGGCATCGTGTGGAGCTGGATCCTGGCGCCCGACGACGGCTCGCTCAACGAGCTGCTGGGGGCGGTGGGCCTCGGGTCGTGGCGGCAGGACTGGCTGGGCGACCCCGACATCGCGCTGTACAGCGTGATGGGCGTGATGGTGTGGGTGCAGATCGGCTTCCCCCTGGTCGTGTTCATGGCGGGCCTGGAGCGCGTCGACCCGCAGCTGTACGAAGCGGCCGAACTGGACGGGGCCGGCTGGTGGCGGCGTTTTTGGCACGTCACGCTGCCGCAGATCCGGCCCGAGGTCTTCGTCGTGCTGACCTGGTGCACGATCGCCGCGCTCAAGGTGTTCGGCGCGGTGTACGTGCTCACCAAGGGCGGTCCGGGCGGCGCCACCGACGTGCCGTCGTACTTCTCGTTCACCACGTTCTTCGAGAAGACGCAGGTCGGCTACGGCGCGGCGATCTCCACCGTGCTGACCGTGATCATCATGGCGGTGTCCCTGATCGGCCTGGGACTCCAGACCCGCGCCGAGGACGCCGAGGAAGGGGCCCCCGCGTGAGCGCCCTGCGCCGCTACCCCGTGCTGGCCGCCCTGTGCCTGGCCGCCCTGTTCATGGTGGTCCCGTTCGCGATCGTCGCGGTCAACGCGGTCAAGTCGCCCGCCGAGTACTCCGCGCACGGCCCCCTCAGCCTGCCCGACGGCCTCTACCTGGACGGGCTGAAGGACTTCTGGCAGCGCGTCGACTACGGACGGAAACTGGCCAACTCGGTGCTGATCAGCGGCTGCGTGGCCGTCGGCGCGGCCGTCCTGTCCGTCCTCAACGCCTACGCGATCGGCATCGGCCGGATCAGAGGCCGTACCTGGGTGCTCGCCTTCTTCGTGCTGGCGAACATGCTGCCGCAGGAGGCGCTGGTCTACCCCGTGTACTACCTGTGCAAGCAGGCCGGGCTCTACGACACCCGGCTCAGCGTGATCATCGTGTTCACGGTGATCCAGGCGGCGTTCGGCACGTACCTGCTGTCCTCGGTCCTCAGCCGGTTTCCCCGCGAGATCATCGAGGCCGCCCGGATCGACGGCGCCGGCACGTGGCAGGTCCTGTGGCGGATCGTGGTCCCCGTCAGCCGGCCGACCCTCGGCGTACTCCTGGTCTTCTTCTTCGTCTGGACCTGGAACGAGTTCCTGCTGCCCCTGGTCATGCTGATCTCCAACGACAACCAGACCGTGTCGGTGGCCCTAGGCGTCCTCCAGGGCCAGCGCCTGATGGACGCCACGATGACCAATGCGGCCGCCCTCCTCGGTGTCCTGCCAGCCGTCGTCTTCTTCCTCGTCTTCCAGCGCACCCTCACCCGCGGCATCGCCGTGGGAGCGGTGAAGTAAGGACCCCCCACATGAAGTTCACCGACGGCTACTGGCTGCTGCGTGAGGGTGTCACAGCCGACCACCCGGCCCAGATCCTCGACGTCCGCGCCCACGACGGCGTGCTGGAGATGCACGCGCCGACCCGGCCCGTCCGCCACCGCGGCGACCTGCTGACCGGGCCGGTCCTGACGATCAGCGCGCACGCGCCGATGCCCGGCGTCATCGGCGTCACCGTCACCCACTGGGCGGGCGAGAACCCCCGCGGACCCGAATTCGACCTGAGCCGAACCGAGTTCACACCCGCCCTCTCCTACGACGACGAGCACGCGACCCTGACCTCCGGCGCGCTGTCGGTCCGCTTCACCCGCGGGGGCCCCTGGCGGGTCGACTTCCTGGCCGGCGGCCGCACCCTCACCGGCAGCGGCGCCAAGGGCATGGGCATCCTGCGGAACGCGGACGGCGCCCACCATCTCCGCGAGCAGCTCGACCTCGGCGTCGGCACCAGCGTGTACGGCCTCGGCGAACGCTTCGGGCCGCTGGTGAGGAACGGCCAGGTGGTCGACATCTGGAACGCCGACGGCGGCACCGCCACCGAACAGGCGTACAAGAACGTGCCCTTCTGTCTCACGGACGCCGGCTGGGGCGTCTTCGTCGACCACCCGGGGAAGGTCTCCTTCGAGGTCGCCTCGGAAGCGGTGTCACGGCTCCAGTTCAGCGCCGAGACACAGCAGTTGACGTACTACGTCATCCACGGCCCCACCCCCAGGGACGTGTTGCGCCGGTACACCGCCCTCACAGGCCGCCCGGCGCTGCCGCCCGCCTGGTCGTTCGGCCTGTGGCTGTCGACCTCGTTCACCACCTCCTACGACGAGGAGACGGTCACCTCCTTCATCGAGGGCATGCGCGCACGCGAACTCCCGCTGTCCGTCTTCCATTTCGACTGCTTCTGGATGCGCGAGCACCACTGGTGCGACTTCCGCTGGGACCCCCGGGTCTTCCCCGACCCGGAGGGCATGCTGGCGCGGCTGAAGGAACGGGGCCTGCGGGTGAGCGTGTGGATCAACCCGTACATCGCCCAGCGCTCCCCGCTGTTCGCGGAGGGCAGGGAACTCGGGCACCTGCTGAGACGGCCGGACGGCAGCGTCTGGCAGGGCGACCAGTGGCAACCCGGCATGGCCTTGGTCGACTTCACCCGTCCCGAGGCGCGCGACTGGTACGCGGCCGAGCTGGCGGGGCTGCTCGCGCAGGGCGTCGACTGCTTCAAGACCGACTTCGGCGAGCGGGTGCCGCTCGACGTGGCCTGGTCCGACGGCTCCGACCCCGAGCGGATGCACAACCACTACACGTACCTCTACAACCGCACCGTCTTCGACGTGCTGCGCAAGCACCGCGGCGAACGGGAGGCGGTGGTCTTCGCCCGTTCGGCGACGGCGGGCAGCCAGCGGTTCCCGGTGCACTGGGGCGGTGACTGCGAGGCGACGTACGAGTCGATGGCCGAGTCGCTGCGCGGCGGGCTGTCCCTCGGCCTGTCCGGGTTCGGCTTCTGGAGCCACGACATCGGCGGCTTCGAGGGCACACCGACGCCCGCCCTCTTCAAGCGCTGGGTGGCGTTCGGACTGCTCTCCTCGCACAGCCGCCTGCACGGCAGTTCCTCCTACCGCGTGCCGTGGCACTTCGACGAGGAGTCCGTGGACGTGCTGCGGCACTTCACCCGGCTGAAGCTGCGGCTCATGCCCTACCTGTACGGGGCCGCGCGCACCGCCCACACCGAGGGCGTGCCGGTGATGCGGGCGATGGTCCTGGAGTTCCCCGACGACCCCGGATGCGCGCACCTGGAGCGCCAGTACATGCTCGGCCCCGACCTGCTGGTGGCCCCGGTGTTCAGCGACGCGGGCGACGTCTCCTACTACGTCCCCGAGGGCACCTGGACCCACTTCGTGACCGGGCGGACGGTCACCGGACCGCGCTGGGTGCGCGAGCGGCACGACGTCCTGAGCGTGCCGCTGCTGGTGCGGCCGGGCGCGGTGATCCCGGTCGGCGCGGTGGACGACCGGCCCGACTACGACCACGCCGACGGCGTCACGCTGCGGGCGTACGGTCTGCGGCGCGGTGCCCGGGTGACGGTGCCCGTCGGCGGGGCGACCTTCACCGTCGTACGCGAAGGGGACACCCTGCGGGCCTCCTGCGACACCCCCTCGGCGCCCTGGGCGCTGGCGGCCGGGGAGCGCGTCGGGCGGGCGCCGGCCGGGACCGGGTTCCTCACTCTGGAGCTGGGCTGATGGTCAAGATCACCGATGTGGCGCGGCGCGCCGGGGTCTCCCCCAGCACCGTGTCGTACGCGCTCAGCGGCAAGCGGCCGATCTCCGCGGAGACCCGGCAGCGCGTCCGGGCGGCCATCCACGAGCTGGGCTACCGCCCGCACGCGGGCGCCCGGGCGCTGGCCAGCAGCAGATCCAAGGTCATCGCCCTCGTGGTGCCGCTGCGGACCGGCGTCCACGTGCCGGTCGTGATGCGGTTCGCGGTGTCGGTGGTGACCACGGCCCGGCTCCACGACCACGACGTGCTGCTGCTCACCCAGGAGGAGGGCGAGGAGGGACTGCGCCGGGTCGCGGACACGGCCCTCGTCGACGCCCTGATCGTCATGGACGTACAACTGGACGACCCCCGCCTGCCGTTGCTGCGCTCGCTGGACCTCCCCTCCGTACTGATCGGCTTCCCCGCCGAACCCGCCGGACTGACCTGCGTCGACCTCGACTTCCACGCGGCCGGCGAGACCTGCGTCGACCATCTCGCGGCCCTCGGTCACCGGATCGTGGCCCTGGTCGGCTCACCGCCGGAGGTGTACGTGCGCGGGACGGCATACGCACAGCGCGTGGTCAAGGGCTTCACGGCTGCGGCCGACCGGGCCGGGCTCACCTCCTCGGTGCACCCGTGCGAGGCGGGCCCGGCCGCGGCCCGGACGGTCGCGGAACGCCTGCTGCGCGAACAGCCCGCGCTGACGGGCGTCGTCGTCCACAACGAGGCGGTCCTGGAACCCCTGATCGACGCCTTCGGCCAACTCGGCCTGCGCGTACCGGCCGACCTGTCGGTGACGGCGATCTGCCCGGCCGAACTCGCCGAGTCCACCCGCGTCCCGGTCACCTCGGTCGACCTGCCGTCGACGCAGGTGGGCACCCGGGCGGTGGAACTGCTGATGAGCAAACTCACCGGCGCCACGGAGACACCGGAGGCGACTCTGCTGGCAGCGCGGCTGACGGTGCGCGGGAGTACAAGGCGGCGGGACGCGTGAGCGTCCACACCACCCGCACGACTGCCCCGACGCGCTCGCGCCGCGCCGACGGGCTCACGCGACCGGCGCCCGGTCGGCTCGGCGCGCGCGCAACATGGCTTTGACGGTGCGAACCCGCCAGGCGGTGAAGGCGATGAGGACCATGCCGGTCAGGGCGGGCCACTTCCAGCCGCCGGAGCCGTCCCGGGTCGCGGTGTGTGCTCCCGGGCCGTCGACCAGGGCTGCGAGGGTGGCGTCGGGGCGGGAGTCGAGAACGCCGTCGACGGCGACGCTGTCGATCCGGACGGAGTGGTCGTCGGCGTCGAAGGAGCCGTCACACGCCCACCCCTCCGTCCACAGATCGGCCGAGCCACCGTCGGAGGGTCTGCACTCGTTCACGTACACGGTTCCAGGGACACCTGTCCCTTCGGCATAGGCCTGTATACCGCCGTGCACGGCGAGGAACAGACCGGCGAGGAGCCCGACGACGCCGATGGAGACCTCCCTCGGCAACGCAGGCAGGAGACGGAGAAGGAACATGGGGTGGAGAGTCCCTTGCGTCGAGGACGAATGGGAAAACGGGCGCCCCTCCGTCGCACCGCGCGGGGGAGGGGCGCCCTTCGGTTGAAGCGATCGCCCAGAGATGTGGGCGTGGAACACGCTCAGGCTAGGAGCTGACGAGGTGCTTCAGGTCGGACACGACGTACTGGCCGTAATCCAGTGCCGACCCGAGTGTTTCCAGCCTCGCGTAGTGGTGCGGAGACAGCCGTGCACCAGATTCCGTACCGGCTTCGGAGATCGCTCTCAGCAGCAGCCGGAACGCGAGGTCAGGGGTACAGCGGCGGGCGCACTCGGCCAGCGCGCCCCTGACCTCACTCGGGACCGACCCGGCCCGGCCGATCTCGGCCAGGACCGCGTCTGCCAGTTCCGTGCCGTCCTCCTTACCGGGTTCGGCGGGCGGCGGGGTGTTCTCCTTCGTGGACAACCAGGCGTCGCACACGGCGACGAGCGTTTCCATCCACTGTTCACCCGACGTGACGCCGGTACGTCCTCCGGAGAAGAAGCCCGGCCCCGTCGCCGTCCCGGCCTGCCACAGTGCCTCGATCGTTTCCGAGGGAAGGCCCCGCAGCAGCCGAGCGTCCTTCCGGACCGCGAGAACGCTCTGCTGGTCCAGCCCCTCCCAGAGGTGGTACTCGGTTGCCGCGGCAGCCGTCGGCCCATGATGAGACCAGTCCTCGTGGAACATGCTCATCAACCAGGTCACGCCGAAGTCGGACTCGTCCGTACCCTGCACTGACTGTCACCTCCTAGATCGGGAACGCCGTGAACACGTAGTAGCCGGACTTGTGCCCCTTCGCCCGCTTGAGCACGATCCTGTACCCGTTCTTGGCGTCGGCAAAGGTTCTGTCCGTCTTGGCCACATAGCCGAGGGAGTTCGCTCCGAAGGTCCCCGTCAACGCCTTCTCCCGCTGGCTGCCGCGCAGCCACCTCGAGATCTCTGCCGCCTTGCTCTTCAGTGCTGCGTCCACCACCGCCTGTGCCGTCGCGAGGTCGGTGAACACCCCGTTGGGGCCTCCCTTCTCGATGGCGATTTCAGTCGCCCGCGCGCGGGAGGTCACGTACCCGGCTCCGGCGCCGGCCGTGTGCTCGTCGAGGGTATGCGCCAGCCCGGAGAACTCCGTCGCGTCGGCCACGAGGTCGTTGCAGTTGTGGACCAGGACCGGAGTGCTTCCCGCCACCGCGTAGAACGTGTGCAGGCCCGACACCGTCAGGTCGTACACGGTCCGTCGTGCCGAGACGTTCCGGTCGCGTACCGCGGCCACCGTCCGGAGGGTTCCGTCCGTGGTGCGCAGGCTGTCACCGTCACGCAACTCCGACGCGAGGATCCAGCCCCGCCCGGTGACGTAGAACCTGTGCCCCGGTGTGCTTGTCAGACGTCCGCCGTCGTCCAGGGTGACGACCAGCAAGTCCTCCGTGAGGTGGGAGAACGTGCGGGTGACCGGCTCGCCCAGGGTGCGCCCCGTGGCGGGGTCGGTGGCCAGGAGCAGGTCGCCGTACCGCACCTCACGGATCGCCTTGCGGCTGCCGTCGGCCAGGACCACCTCGGTGCCGCCGGGGAAGCTGTTGATCCGGCACGCCGTGCGCGCGTCCTCGTAGACCTTCACGCTCCGCTCGATCCGGGCCAGCGTCTGCGGGTCCACATCGTCCAGGGCCTTCAGCGCCTTGAGCGCGTCCGAGACCCCGATCCCGGTCTTCATCGCGGCGTCGAGCCCGCGGAGGAGCTCGGCGACCTTCTCGAAGGCCTTGCCCGGGATGAAGTTGGACGCGAACCAGGCGCAGCCGGCCTTGTCGCCGTGGTAGCAGCGGACGGCGTCGCCCAGCACCACCTCGTAGAGGACCGCGCCCAGGGTGTCGCCGAACAGGGCCTGCCAGCCGAGCCGGGTGATGTCACCGGCGCTGAAGTGGTGGGTCCACTTCTGCACCTGGTTCTTGAGGACCTCCGTCTTGAGGAAGGCGGTGTCCTCCTGCGGGCAGCCCGACTCGGTGGCCGGGACGTCCGGGTTCTCGCAGAAGTAGTAGCTGACCGTGACGTCGACGTGGAGTTCGTACGTCACCGTGCAGCCCTGCAGCGTGTAGTCGCACGGGTTGAGCTGCTTGCCCGGTGCCGCCTCGGTCATCTTGTCGATGATGTAGAAGACACCGCCGATGCCGGTCCCCGCGCCCGCCTGCACCTGCTTGTTCGCGTCGTTGCGCGCGGCCTCGTCCGCCGCCTGTTGCGCCGAGTCGGCGTATTTCTGCGCGTCCTTCGCCGCTTCCTCGGCCGCGGTGGCCTCGGCGTCGGCGCGGTCGGCCGCGGCACGGGCGTCCTTCGCGGCCTGTTCGGCCTCGGAGGCCGCCGTGCGGGCCGCCTCGGCGTCCAGGGCCGCCTGGTCGGCGCTGTCACGGGCGTCCTTGGCGTAGCCCTCGGCGTGGCCGGCCGCCTTGTCGGCCGCGGCCGCGTCCGTGGTGGCCTGCTGGTCGTACCCGATGGCACGCGCCAGTGACCGCTGCGCGTCCGCCGCGTACGTGGCCGCCTCCGCGGCGTAACCCAGCGCCTCCTTGGCCGACTTGCGGGCGTCCGCCGCGTGACCGGCCGCCTCCGCGGCGATGGTGTACGCGGCCTTCGCGTCGCCCGTCGCCGCGTTCGCGAGGCTCGCCGCCTGCTCGGCGTTCTTCTGCGCGTTGACGGCGTGCGCCTCGGCGACCGCCTGCTGCTGCTCGGCGATCGTCTTCGCGGACTGTCCCGTCAGGACGACGAGACCGGCCGTGGAGTCGGAGTCGGCATACGGCGAACCGAGCTGGATCGCGTCGTTCGCCGGTGCCGCGACCTGCCGCGCCGAGGCGCCCGCGTCCTCCGCCGCCTGCGCGGTCGTATAGGCGTGACCGGCCGCGTCGGCCGCTCCCGCGACCGCCTTCACGGCCTGCGCCTGCGCCGCGTCCGCCTGGGTCTTCGCGTCCGCCGCGTCCTTCTCGGCGTCGTCGGCGAGCTTGACCGCGGTGCGGGCGGCGGCGGCCGAGGCCTGGGACGCCTTGATCGCGTCCGCCGCCGCGCTCGTCGCGGTGCGTACCGCGGCGTCCGCCTTCAGCTTGGCCGCCTGCGCCGCGTCCGAGTCGGACCGTGCGCGCTTGGCCGCGGCCTCGGCGCGTGTGGCGGCCGCGTCGGCGTCCGCCGCCGCCCTGCCCGCCGCGTCCGCCTCGGAGCGGGCCGAACCCGCGGCCGCCTCGGCGTCGTCGGCGGCATGATCGGCGTCGTTCGCCGCCGCCCGTGAGTCCGCCGCGTCGTCCGAGGAGTCGTGGGCCTCGGCGTAGGCGTCCTTGGCGTCGGCCTTGGCGCGGGCCGCGTTCGCCTTGCTCTCGGCGTCCCAGGCGTCGTCCGACTTGCCCTTGGCCCGGTCCCGTGCGGCTTCCGCGTCCTCGCGCTTGCCGCGGGCGGTCGACTCGGCGGCCTCCGCCCTGCCCTTCGCCTCGGTGGCCGTCCTCGCGTACGCCTCGGCGTTGGTCCTGTGCTGGGCGGCCTCGGCCTGCTTGGCCGCGGCGGTCTCCTTCTCCGCCTTGGCCGTCGCCTCCTCCGCCTCGGCCGCAAGCCGTTTGGCGTGCGCGGTCGCGGCGGCGGCCTTCGCGTCGGCCTCGGCCTTCTGCGTCTCGGCCAGCTTGGCCTTCGCGGTGTCCCGGGCGGCCTTCGCGGTCTGCGCCTGTACGGCGGCCGCGTCGGCGGCGGCCTTCGCCTGCTCGTTGGCCGCCTGTGCGGCGGCCGTACGGAACGCCGCCTTCGACTGCGCGGCCTGCGTCAGCGCACGGGCGGCGATGGTCGCGCTGTCCCCCGCGGCCGCCTTCGTGGCGGAGTACGCGGTGTCACCGGCCTTCGCCAGGGCGTCCAGCGCGGCCGACGACGCCTTCGTCACCTGTGCCTTCTGCTGACCGACCAGCAGACCGCGGCCCCGGGGAGCGCCCGCCTTGTCGGCGATGGCGTAGGCGGCCTGTGTCGCGGTGTCCGTGTCGGTGGCCGACTTCTTCGCCGCGGCGGCCTGCGCCTTGAGCAGGTCGAGCTGCTTCTTCGAGGCGGCCTGCGCGGCCGTGACGCCCGCCTTCGCCTTGTCGAACTGGGCCTTGGTCGGGTAGTCCAGCTTGTCGGTGCCGTTGTGCCCCGACGGCGTGATGTCGAACTTCTGCGGGTCGGTGCCCTTGCAGTCGTACATCCGCGCGTCGCGGCCGTTGTCGTACGTCGCCAGGTCGAGGCAGTTGCCGGTGCCCGGGTTGTACAGCCGCGTCGCCGCGTGGCTGTTGTACTCCCACGCCTGCGCGGCGCTCTTGGCGTTGCACGTCAGGAGTTGCAGCACCGTCCCGTTGGCGGTGCCGGAGCCCTTCACGTCCAGGCACTTGCCGGAGTTGACGTTGACCAGGGCGCTGCCACTGATCTGCCACTTCTGCCCGGCGCTGCCGTTGCAGGTGTAGATCTGCACCGGGGTGCCGTTGTCCTTCTTGCCGCCCGCCGCTTCGAGGCACTTGTCGGCGGCGCCGTGCGCGTGCACGACCATCGGGCTGTCCCCGATCCAGCCGACACCGCCCGCGGACCAGTAGTCCTGCCAGCGGACCAGATGGTCGGCGATCCATGACTGGCCGAGCATCTCGCCGAGCGCGGTGGAGCCGGCGGCCAGGGCCTTCGTGGCGTCGCGGCTCGCGCCGAGGATCTGGTTGCGCTGCGTGGCCTGGGAGGCGATCTCCCTCTGCCACTCGGCGGACGCGTCCGCGACCTCCCTGCCGAGGACCTTGTCGGGGTCGGCGGGGCTGTGCCAGTCGCAGGAGGCGAAGCGGGACTTCAGGTCCTCGACCGCGATGCGGTGCTGCACGCTGCCCGGCTCGGGCGCGGTGCGCGGGAAGCCGCCGGAGGAGAGGAAGATGCGCGCGTCGTCGGCCCACAGGCCGTGCATGAAGATGCGGTCCTCCCACGCACGCTGCTCCGCCAGCGCCCGGTTCCACTCGTCACGCGGCAGGCTCGGGTCCGGGTCCTTGCCGTACAGCGGGGTGCCGAGGTCGGTGACCGCCTTCGCCGTGGCGTCGTCGGCTTTCGGCGTCGGGTCCTCGTAGTAGTCGCCCTCGCTCTTCCACCATTGCGCGCCCAGCCACGGGGAGATGCCGACCTGGTCGAAGAAGTCCTTTCCGCGACCGGCGGTGCCCGGAGGATCGTAGAAGTCCGCGACGCTGGTGAAGTTGCCGGGCGTCGACAGACCGGACAGCGGCTTCTGCCATTCGTCGAGCCGCCCGTACAGGTCGATCTTGTCGATGTCGTCGCGGTCCTTCTGGAACGCGGTGCTCAGCGGAGTGGTGTTCCAGTACTCGCGGTCGGCCGCGGTGTGCAGCTTGTCCGGGCTCTGACCGAGACCGTCCTGGGCGACGCCGTACATGGCCGGCCCGCCCATGCGCAGCACCTCGGTCATCAGGCACTGGTCCTGGCGGATCTGCTCGGCGGCCTTGGCGTCGAAGCCGTCGTAACTGTCGCCGCTGTCGGCCACGGGGGCCATGTCGTCGGCCGCGTACCGGCTGAGCAGGTCCGGCTGGACAGCCAGGCCGCCGAGCAGGGCCGCCGCGACGGCGGACGTCAGCAGGGTGGTGAGTGGTCCGGACCGTGCTGATCCGGGTTTGATGAACCCTCGTTTCGGGCGCAAGGAGGCATCCCTTCATCGCGTGATGGGCAACCGGGGTCGCCCGCGCGGCAGGGCATGCGTGAAGAGCCGGCTCGCGGCATGACAAACGGTCTGTCTCTCCCCGTGGCGACGGTGTCCCCCGGTCGCCTGATGTCGCGCACGATGACGGAGTGGTCGGCTCCGCCGGGCGCGGCGTTCACCATAGTCAGACGTGACGGGGTCAGGACAAGGGCTGGAGAGGGGAACGGGGACATTGTGATGATCCAGTGTCCGAACGCCGCCCCGACAGCACAAAGGCCCCGTCGCTCGAAAGCGGCGGGGCCTTTGGCCACATGGGATGAGTGGAGATGGCGGGAATCGAACCCGCGTCCAACGGTGCAGAATCAGGGCTTCTCCGAGCGCAGTTCGCTGAGATTTTCTCAGCCCCGGAGATCACGCGAACAAGTCTCCGACGGGCTCAGTCACTGTTTGATTTCCCGCCGAACCCCGTGACCGGGCTCGACGGTTTAGTTCCCTAGATTATGCCAGGATCCGGGTCGGGAACACTCCCGGGCTGACACCCATTAAGGGTCCTTCACTCACTGCTTATTAGGCAGCGAGGGCGAAGGACTGGGAATCGCTCTTGGAATTGGCGATTATTGGTTGCGACATATGGTTTACGAGATCATTGCCGCTTCCTCGGCTCGCTTCCCCTGCTTCGACAGCCGCTGTCGAAACCGATCATCCCCATGTTGATTTTTCAAAACCGGATCTCGCGACCCGGGTCCCGCTCACGCACCCGCTGTGAGGTGCGGATGCCATCGTACGTGACCAACGCGCGCACGTGCCACCGTATTCCCGGCCGCCGCGCCCGCGGCCGGCCCCGGCATCCCGCCCGCCGGCTCCGCGGCCACTCGCCCGCCCCACGTGCCGGCGCTATTCGCCCCGCTGCTTGCGCTTCGCCGCGGCGATCGCGCGGTCCGACTCGCGCCGGTCCTGCTTCTCGCGCAGGGTCTGCCGCTTGTCGTACTCCTTCTTGCCTCGCGCGAGCGCGATCTCGGCCTTGGCCCGGCCGTCCTTGAAGTACAGGGCGAGGGGCACGATCGTGTGACCCGTCTCCTCGGACTTCGCCGCCAGCTTGTCGATCTCCTCGCGGTGCAGGAGCAGCTTGCGCTTGCGGCGCACGGTGTGGTTGGTCCACGTGCCCTGGCTGTACTCGGGGATGTGGGCGTTGTGCAGCCAGGCCTCGTTCTGGTCGATCTGCACGAAGCCGTCGGTCAGCGAGGCGCGTCCCTGGCGCAGCGACTTGACCTCGGTGCCGGTGAGCACGAGCCCGGCCTCGTAGGTGTCGATGATCGCGTAGTCGTGGCGGGCCTTCTTGTTCTGCGCGACGATCTTGCGCTTGCCGTCCTTGACCTTGCCGGTGGCCGGCGCCCCCTGCTTCGGCTGGGACTCTTTCGGTACGTACATTCCCTTGCTCATAGTGCTGCCATTTTCGCACCCCGAGGGGGTCCGGGGGAAAGCCGATTACCAGGAGGCGGGACGAACGGTCACGGAGTGTCCCCGAGCCCGCCCAGGACGGTCTCCGCGCGTTCCAGCGCCCCGGCGCCCGCGTCGAGGTCGGGCGTGATGCCGGTGCCGTCGACACCGCGGCCCAGCGGGGTGCGGTAGTGGCCCACGGTGAGCTCGGCGACGGAGCCGCCGGGCAGCCGGCTCGGCATCTGCACCGAGCCCTTGCCGAAGGTCCTGGAGCCCACGACGACCGCGCGGCCGCGGTCCTGGAGGGCACCGGTGAGGAGTTCGGCGGCGCTCATGGTGCCGCCGTCGACGAGGGTCACCAGCGGTCTGGCGGTGTCGCCGCCCGGCTGGGCGTGCAGGGCGCGCTGCCGGCCGTCGACGTCGTAGGTGGCGACCAGGCCGCCGTCGAGGAACGCGGAGGCGGCGGTGACGGCCTCGGTGACCAGGCCGCCTGAGTTGCCGCGCAGGTCGAGGATGACGCCGGAGGAGGCCGGGGCCTGCCGTACGGCGGTACGGACGACGTCGCCCGAGCCCCGGGTGAAGGAGCCGATCCTGATGACGGTGACGCCGTCGGCGAGCCGGCGCACGGTGACCGAGTCGGTGGACAGCCGGGCCCGGCGGACGGTGAGGGTCCACGCGCGCGTGCCGCGTTCCAGACCGAGGCGTACGCGCGTACCGGCGGGGGCGTCCGTGGTGTCGCCGCGCAGTAAGGAGACGACCTCGGTGACGGGACGCCCGTCGACCCGCTCCCCGTCGACGCTGCGCAGCCGGTCGCCCCGGTGGACACCGGCGATCGCCGCGGGCGAGCCGGCGGCCACCTTCGTCACCTCGATCCGGCCGTCGCGCTGTCGTCGCGCCCACAGGCCCACGCCGGTGTACGCGCCGTCCAGGGCCTCCTGGAACTCCTGGTAGTCGCCCGGGGAGTAGACGGCGGCCCAGCGGTCCCCGCTGCGGCTGACCGCGCGCTGCGCGGCCTCCACGGGGGACGCGCCGTCGGCCACGGCCGCGGCGGCCGCCTCGGTGACGTCCTCGTGGCGGGCGGCGGGGGCGGCCGAACGCGGGGCGCCGGACGCGGGTTTGGCGTCCGCGTCCGGGAGCGAGCCGGTCGCGGCACCGGCGACGAGCACGCTCGCGAAGACCAATGTCAGGGCCGCCCCGCGGCCGATGCGGCGGGGCTGGGAGAACAGGTCGGGGCCTGACATGCCGGTGAGTCTAGGACAAGGCAGAGGGCCGCACGGGCGGTTGCCCGTAAGGCCCTCTTGGCATGCGTCACACCTTCAGGTACTTGCGCAACGCGAAGAACGCGGCAAGCGCGGGCATCAGCAGGCTCGTCGCGAGGATGAGCGGCAGCTTCGTCAGGACGGCGTCCCAGCCGATGAAGTTGATCAGGTTCAGCTTCTCGGACAGGGCCAGCCCGTGGTCGATGAGGAAGTAGCGGGCGATCACCAGGAATCCGCAGGCGACCCCACCGCCGATGAGTCCGGCGACCGCGGCCTCCATGATGAACGGCGCCTGGATGTAGAAGCCCGAGGCGCCCACCAGGCGCATGATCCCGGTCTCACGCCGCCGGCTGAACGCGGAGACGCGCACGGTGTTGACGATCAGCATCAGGGCGACCACCAGCATCAGCGCCATCACCGCGCGGGCGGCCCAGTTCATGCCGTTCAGCAGCCCGAAGAGGTTGTCCAGGATGCCCTTCTGGTCCTGCACCGACTGCACGCCGTCGCGCCCGTCGAAGGCGGTCGCGATGACCTGGTACTTCTCCGGGTCCTTCAGCTTGATGCGGTACGACTCCTGCATCTGGTCCGGCGTCAGGGAACTGGCCAGCGGCGAGTCGCCGAACTGCTCCTTGTAGTGCTTGTACGCCTGGTCCTGCGACTCGTAGGTCACCTCCTGGACGACCGACGTCATCTTGTCCAGGTCGGCCCGGATCGCCTTCTTCTGGTCCTCGGTCACCGCGCCCTTGGCACAGTTGGGGTCGGACTCGGCGTCGCTCTTGTTGCAGAGGAACACCGAGACGTTGACCTTGTCGTACCAGTAGCCCTTCATGGTGGTGACCTGGTCGCTCATCAGCAGCGACCCGCCGAACAGGGCCAGGGACAGGGCGACGGAGACGATGACCGCGAAGGTCATCGTCAGGTTGCGGCGGAGACCGACGCCGATCTCCGACAGTACGAACTGGGCGCGCATGGCGTCTGGTTAAGCCTTTCCGTGGAGCGTCAGTGCTGGTAGCCGTAGACGCCGCGCGCCTGGTCGCGGACGAGGCGGCCCTGCTCCAGCTCGATGACCCGCTTGCGCATCTGGTCCACGATGTTCTGGTCGTGCGTGGCCATCACGACGGTCGTGCCCGTCCGGTTGATGCGGTCGAGCAGCTTCATGATGCCGACGGACGTCTGCGGGTCCAGGTTGCCGGTGGGTTCGTCGGCGATGAGCAGCTTGGGGCGGTTGACGAAGGCCCGCGCGATGGCGACGCGCTGCTGCTCGCCGCCGGACAGTTCGCCGGGCCTGCGCTCCTCCTTGCCGCCGAGTCCGACGAGGTCGAGGACCTGCGGCACGGACTTGCGGATCTCGCCGCGCGACTTGCCGATGACCTCCTGCGCGAAGGCGACGTTCTCCGCGACCGTCTTGTTCGGCAGCAGCCGGAAGTCCTGGAACACGGTTCCCAGCTGGCGGCGCATCTGCGGCACCTTCCAGTTGGACAGGCGCGCGAGGTCCTTGCCCAGGACGTGCACCTGACCGTGGCTGCACCGCTCCTCGCGGAGGATCAGCCGCAGGAAGGTGGACTTGCCCGAGCCGGAGGAGCCCACGAGGAACACGAACTCGCCCTTCTCCACTTCGAGGGAGACATCCCTGAGTGCGGGGCGGGTCTGCTTGGGGTAGACCTTGGATACGTTGTCGAATCGGATCACGGATGCACCACGGGTCGCCGGGGGTAGATGAGCGTGACCATACGCGAACCGGGTGCGCGAGCGCAGGCGGCGGTCGGGGTTGCGTGGGGGTTGTGGCGTTTTGTGTGGCGCGTAGTCGCTGCGCCGGGAGCGCTACGGCCGGAAAGGGTGTGCGGAACCGCCCGCCGGGCCGGGGGGAGGGGCGGGCGCGGGGCGATGCCCGTCACCCTTTTCACAGCGCCCGGGCGGCGCACCGGGGAACCTGGCACAGTGGAGGGGGAACGTTCGCGTTCCCGAAGGCGTTGTGTACATGGAACCGGTGCTAGGAGGGCGAGCGCATGACGTACGACCGGCTGGTGTGCGCGAACTGCGCGGCGCCCGTGAGCGAAGGCCGGTGCCCCGTGTGCCGTGCGAACCGCGCACGGCTGCAGCAGGAGAACAATCCCTTCGCGGGACTGAACCCGATGACACTGATCGCACTCCTCGCGGTGCTGGTCGCGGCGGTGGCCCTGCTGGCCCACCAGACCGCGTAGGACGTCCGCGAGCGCGTCCGCCCGGGTCTCACGGGAGCGGCGGGCTGTCGGCGGACGCACGGAAGGGCCCGGAGCGGTGCACGCTCCGGGCCCTTCGCCGTACGGCCGTACACGCGTGTCATCCACGCAGTACGGGCGCGGCCACCGTCAGGCGGCGGCGCCGCCGCGGCCGCTCACCAGACGCGGCAGGATGCGGAAGCCGATGCCGCCCGCGATCATCGTGGCGGCGCCGATCACCAGGAAGGTGGTCTGCGCGGCGCCGGTCTCGGCCAGCTGCTCGCCGTCGCTCTGGGTGGTGGTGTCCGTACCGGTGTCGGTGAGGGACGAGGTGCCCGCCTCCTGCGCGGAGGTGCCGCCGTCGGGGTCGGCGTTGTTGCCGCCGCCCGTGTTGCTGCCCCCTCCGGTGTTGCCGCCGCCGCCGGTGTTGCTGGTGCTGCCGCCGGTCGGGGCGTGGGTGGGCGCGGTGGTGGGGTCGTCCGTCGGGTCCTCGGTGGGCTCGGTGGGCTCCTCCGTGGGCTCGGTCGGGTCGTCCGTGGGGACGACGGTGGGAGGAGTCGCGGTGGGAGTCCCCGTGGGGAGCTCGGTCGAGGTCGGGGTCGGCGTGCCGGTGTCGTCCACCGTCACGGCGACACCGGTCTCGTCCGCGGTCACACCGAGCTCCAGGGCGGAGGCGGCGCCTGCCACGGTCAGCGAGGCACCGGCCGCGACGACGGCGGCGGCGGCTATCCGCGCGACACGGATCCGCGTCTTCTTGGTCATAAGGTTGCTACCCCCAGTAGCTTCTCGTCAGTGAGGCGGCGCCCGGGGCCGTGATCGACGGGGGTGGCTGCGTTGAGAGTCCCCCGGTTCACATGCGCCCCAGAGATACGCATGCCGAGCCTCACCCTCGCGAGTTTTCGACGCATCGTCAAGGCCGTTGCGTACGCGATGTCCTGCTACGCGTTCTTTGCCGGTGGTCGGAGTGTGTGAGTGTGATGCAAAACCCAGACACTCGGCCCGGAGACGGGCACAGAAAAGGCAACTGCCGCCCCGCGGGCGACAGTTGCCGAGTCGACAAAGTTACTTCTCCCGCTGCTTGCGCCAGCGAATTCCGGCCTCCAGGAAGCCGTCGATCTCACCGTTGAACACGGCCTCGGGGTTGCCGACCTCGAACTCGGTGCGCAGGTCCTTGACCATCTGGTACGGGTGCAGGACGTACGAACGCATCTGGTTTCCCCAGGAGTTGCCGCCGTCGCCCTTGAGGGCGTCCATCTTGGCCTGTTCCTCCTGCCGGCGCCGGTCGAGGAGCTTCGCCTGGAGGACGTTCATCGCGGACGCCTTGTTCTGGATCTGCGAGCGCTCGTTCTGACAGGAGACGACGATGCCGGTGGGGAGGTGGGTGAGCCGCACCGCGGAGTCGGTGGTGTTCACGCCCTGGCCGCCGGGGCCGGACGAGCGGTACACGTCGATCCGCAGCTCGGACTCGTCGATCTCGATGTGGTCGGTCTTCTCGACCACGGGCAGGATCTCGACGCCCGCGAAGGAGGTCTGCCGGCGCCCCTGGTTGTCGAACGGCGAGATCCGCACGAGCCGGTGCGTGCCCTGCTCCACGGAGAGCGTGCCGTAGGCGTACGGGATCTGGACGGCGAAGGTGGTGGACTTGATGCCCGCCTCCTCCGCGTACGAGGTCTCGTAGATCTCCGTCTTGTAGCCGTGCTGCTCGGCCCAGCGCAGGTACATGCGCTGGAGCTTCTCCGCGAAGTCGGCGGCGTCGACGCCACCGGCCTCGGCGCGGATGTTGACCAGCGCCTCGCGGGAGTCGTACTCGCCGGAGAGGAGGGTGCGGACCTCCAACTCGTCCAGCGCCTTCTTCACCGAAACGAGCTCCGCCTCCGCCTCCGCGCGGGTGTCGGGGTCGTCCTCCTCCTCGGCCATGTCGAAGAGCACGGACAGATCGTCGATCCGCCCGCGCAGCACGTCCGCCTTCCTGACCTCGGCCTGGAGGTGGGAGAGCTTGCTGGTGATCTTCTGCGCCTCGTCCGGGTTGTCCCACAGGGACGGCGCGGCCGCCTGCTCCTCGAGCACGGCGATGTCTGCCCTCAGCTTGTCGAGGTCCAGAACGGCCTCGATCGACTCCATGGTCGAGGAGAGGGACTTGAGCTCTTCGGATACATCGACGACTGCCACACCTCCAGCCTAACGGCTCCGCCAACCGGGGAGCGCCGGGTACGGGGTCCTGCCGGGGGTGGGGGGGGGCGGGGGTGCCGGTGCCGGCCGGCCGCGAGCTGGGCGGTGGGTGCCCCGGCCGACCGTGGGCCGGGGGGCGGGTGGCCGGGCGGTCGCCGTCCCGCGCGGGGCGGGTGGTCAGGGAGTCGTCGGGGCCGAGGTCTCCGGGTTCTGCGGGTCCGCTCCCGTGCCGTCGCCGGACGTGGCCGCCCAGGTGCCGACCCCGGCGGCCGCCACCAGCAGCACCGCGGCCGTTCCCAGCACCACGCGCCGGCGCCGGGTGGTCGCCCTGTGCCGGGCCGAGCCGGGCCGGGGCGCCCCCGCCGGCCGTGGCACGCGGGCGGTGCCGAGGGCGCCGCCGGCCAGTTCGTCGGGGCCCGGCACCCGCATCGAGGTGTGGGTGTCCCGGTTGGAGTCGGCCGGCTTGGCGCCCGGGACCAGCGGTACCGCTCCGCGCCGCCGTACCTGTTCCCCCGTGGGCGCCGAGCCGGCGGACACCTCCTCCGGCGTCTCCTGCTCGGACTCCGCGTCCGGCTCGTCGACGTCCAGCGGCGGTATCCCGGCCAGCAGCGGCTGGAGCTCCCGCAGCCGGGCGCCCAGCTCCGAGGCGCGCAGCCGGGAGGCCGGCGCCTTGGCCAGGCACTGCACGATCAGCTGCCACAGCTCGTCCGGGATGCCGGGCAGCGGCACCACCGTCTCGGTGACATGGCGGCGCAGCACCGCCCCGGGGTGGCCGCCGCCGAACGGGGTGAAGCCCGCGAGCAGCTCGTACAGCACGGTCGCGAGGGCGTAGATGTCGACCGAGGCCCTCGGCGGCAGGCCCTCCACGATCTCCGGAGCCAGGTAGTCGGGCGTGCCGATGATCTTCGTGGCGCGGGTCCGGCGGGGCGAGTCGATGAGCTTGGCGACACCGAAGTCCGTCAGCAGCGCCGGGTGCGCGCCGCCGGGGCCGAGCGGCCCCTGCATGTCGAGCAGGATGTTCTCGGGCTTCACGTCGCGGTGCACGACGCCGGCCGCGTGGGCCGCCGCCAGCCCGTCGGCCACGTCGGCGACGATCGCCACGGCCGCCTCGGGCGCCAGCCGCTTCTCCCGGTCGAGCCGGGTGCGCAGGTCGGTGCCCCGGACCAGGTCCATGACCAGGGCCAGGTCGTTGCCGTCGACGACGAGGTCGCGGACGGACACGATGTGCGGGTGCTCCAGCCCGAGCAGGGCGGTGCGCTCCTGGACGAAGCGTCCGACGAGTTCCTGGTCGGACGCGAGGTCCTCGCGCAGCAGCTTGACGGCGACGGGCCCCTCGGGCCCCTCACCCAGCCACACCGTGCCGGCGCTGCCCCGTCCCAGGATCTGGTGGGCGGTGTACCGGCTGCCGATCTTCCGTGCCAAGGCTGCTCCTACGGACGCGTGTTGTCGCTAAAGCTACGCGTCGGACGACCCAACCTTCACCGCGGAGACGGAAATCACCCGCCGGGTGTCGACAAATCCCCAGAGTCGGGGTTCCTGAGGGCGGTTCCCGAGGGCCGGATCAGCCGCCGTTCAGTTTCCCGAGCTGCTTCCGCACCGTGTGGGACCAGTCCCCGAGCTGGTCCCAGAAGCCCTTGCCGGTGCCGATCCAGTGCTGCAGCGGGCTGAGCTCCCAGACCAGCCAGGCCGCCACGAACAGGATGACGATCGTGAACAGGCATCCCTTCAGGCAGCCCAGACCGGGGATCTTCATCGGGTTGGCACTGCGCTGGCGCGGCTCGCGGGGCTCACGCGCGGGCCGCTGCGGCTGCTGGGGCCGCTGCGGGGCGGGCGGTGCGTACCGCTGCTGGGGCTGCTGGTGCTGCGGGGCGTACTGCTGCGGCTGTTGCTGCTGCGGATAGCCGTAGCCGGGCCCGCCGCCCTGCGGGGGGTGCTGCTGCCGGTTGCGCTGCGGCTGCTGCTGGGGACGCTGCTGCTGCTGCGGCCGCGACACCTGGCGCTGGGGGCGCCGGCGCAGCGGGTCCTCGTCGGGGTCGAGGTACTGGACCTGGGTCTGCTCGTTGCGGTCGCGGGCGGCGCGCAGCTGGTTCTGCCAGGGGTGCGGTTCCTCGGGCTGCCCGGGACGACCGGACTGGCCGGGCTGCCCCGGGGGCACCGGCGGCATGACGGCCGTCGGGTCGGCGGCCCCCGTGTTCGGCAGTACGGCGGTGGGGTCGGCGGCGCCCGCCGCGCCGCCGGTGTGCGGCAGGTAGCTGGTCGCGGCGTTCGGGTCGTAGCCGTTCGGGTCGTAGGCGCCCGCGCCGTGCGGCAGCACCTGCGTGGGGTCCGCGGAACCGGCCGCGCCGGGCACGGCGGCCGGCGCCGGGTCCGGTGCGAGCAGGACGGCGACGTTGTCGGCGGCGCCGATCTGCGCGGGGCTCGCGTGCACGCCGATGCCCTCGGCGACGACCCGCAGGCCGCGCGCGAGGTTCTCGGCGCTGGGCCGCTGGTCGGGGTTCTTGCGCAGGCAGCGCTCTATGACCGTCCAGAGCGGGTCGGGGACCGTGGAGGGACGGCGCGGCTCGGCGCTCAGGTGCTGGTGGAGCACTTCGAGGGCCGACCCTCCGCCGAACGGGGGACGGCCGGTGACGAGCTCGTACAGCAGGATGCCGGCGCCGTAGACGTCGACGGCCGAGGTCTGCGGGCGGCCCTCGGCGGACTCCGGTGCCACGTAGGCCGGGGTGCCCACGAACTCGTGGGTGCGGGTGAGGCCCGGGGAGTCGGCCAGGCGCGCGATGCCGAAGTCGGTCAGCATCGGGTGCATCTGGCCGCCGTCCTGCCGCAGCAGGACGTTCGCGGGCTTCAGGTCGCGGTGCACGACGCCGTCGGCGTGGCTGGCGGCGAGCGCGTCGGCGATCTGCGCGGTCAGCAGGGCGGCGGCGACCGGCGTGAAGGGGCCGTTCTCGCGCAGGTAGCGGTGCAGGTCGGGGCCGTCGACGAGGTCCATGACCAGGGCCAGCAGGTCGCCCTCGACCACCAGGTCACGCACCCGCACGATGTTCGGGTGGGTCAGGCGGAGCAGGACGGAGCGCTCCCGGAGGAAGCGCATCACGATGTCGGCGTCGCTCGCGAGCTCTTCCTTCAGGACCTTGATCGCGACGGTCTCGCCGGGCTGGCCGGGGACGGCTGCCTCCGCGCCCGCGGTCTCCCGCTGGCGGGCTCGCCAGACGGTGCCCGTGGCGCCGCGTCCGAGCGGCTCCTCGAGCAGGTACTTGCTGCCTACCGGCCGCACGTCATGCGCTCCCTGCTGCTTGCTTGCCTGGCCCCCGCCGCGGACCGGCCTGCCGGTCCGTTGTGCTACGAGGTGTTCCGACCCACTGTAGTGCCGCCGTGCGGAGCACCGTCTGACGTCTTCCTGTGCGTCTTACGTACCGCCTCCCGGGCGTGTTCGAAAGAAAGACGCTCGACTTGGTCCCCCGGTTGCCGCAGGCCGGACGTGACCGATCTCAAGTCGTCGGCGAACGATCACTCGCACGACACTGGTCAGGCACTTTTGCGGGCAGAGCCGACCAATCAAGATCATTTGATGGTGGGGGGCGGGCGGGTTGTCAGTGACAGGTGCGAGGATGCCTGCAGTACTGGCCGACGTGCTCGTCCGGCGGTGGGGGAAGTCCGCGGTGGGGGACCGCGGGGCCGCTTCGTCCCCGCTCGCGAGCGCCCGCGCAGAAGGGACCGCTGACGGCGATGCAGATCCGGCTGACCGTCGTAGACCCGCAGGGCCCGACCTCCCCCACGCCCGGTTCCTCGCGCGCGGAGGGGCTCTCACCGGCGCGGGGCCGCGCCGCGAGCTGCGACGTGCTGGTGACGGCGCCCGCCGGCACCGCCCTGGCGGCCGTGGCCTCGGCGCTGGCGTCGGCGGTCTCCGGCGATCCGGGCGCAGCCCAGCCCGAGCGCGGCCGCGAGTCGGGCGGCCAGGTCGTGCTGTACGCGGGCGCGGAGCGCCTCGACGGCGGCCGCTGCACCCTCGGCGAGCCCCCGCTGATCGACGGCGCGGTGCTGTCCCTCGGCGCCCCCGCCGAACCCGAGCCGCACCCCGAGGTCGACGACGCCCCCACCCGGTTGCACGTGGTCGCGGGTCCCGACGCGGGCGGCGTCCACCTGCTGCACGGCGGTCAGATCCACCTCGGCCGTTCCGCCGACGCCGACGTCCCGCTCGACGACCCGGACGTCTCGCGCCTGCACTGCGCGGTCACCGTCGCCGCCGACGGCCGCGTCTCGGTCGCCGACCTCGACTCCACCAACGGCACCACCCTGGACGGCACCCGCGTGGGCACCCGACCGGTCCGTTTCGCCCCGGGCGCATTGCTGCGCATCGGTGAATCGGCCCTGCGGCTGACTCCCGCCGGAGGACCGGGCGCGCGTATGCCCACGACACCGGACGGCGAGGGGCAGGTGCGGGTCCCCGCCGGGAGCGGTACGGCGGACGGCGGCCACGCGGGCACCCATGCCCACCTCGGGGACCCCGGCGACCCCGGCGACACCGGGGACGCAGCGGCACGCGCGCGGGACGCCGTCGGCGCCGGGAGCGGCACCCCAGGCCCCACCGGGCCGACCCGGCACACGTACGGATCGGCCGGATGGGCCGCGTCCCACGTCGAGCAGGCCGCCCAGGGACAGGGCCGCGCCGAACCGCCCGGGGTGCCGGAGCAGGGCGGCGCGCCGCGCATCGAGAGCGCCGGCCCGCCCAGCGACGACGTCCGGGAGCAGGGGCCCTACGGCGGCCGGGCCGTCCTGCCGCGTCAGAACTCCGGCGGGGACACCCACGCCGGCGCCTCGGGCGCGCTCGGGGCCCCGGCGGGGCACACCCGCCCGGGCCACCCGGACGCCCGTCCGCGGGGCGGCCCCTCGGCGGACGCCGCCTCGGACGAGGACGCCTTCGCCGGACAAAGCGGCAAGCGGGACGGACAGCGCGGTGGCGAGCGCGGCGGACCACGCGACGGCGCGCGCGACCCGGAACACGGCGGCCGGCGCGGTGAACAGCGCGGCGGCCGGGAGTTCGAGGCCGGTGACCAGGAGGCAGGGGAGAACGGCCGCCGCAAGGGCACCCCCCTGCGCGGCACCGACGTCCCCCAGGGCCTGCGCAGGCGCGGCGGGATCGGCGCGTGGGCGCGGCGGCTCACCGGCGGGCGCGGAGAGCCGGAACCACCCGGCCCGCAGGTCTACGACGAGGAGCCGGCCCCGGTCGCCGTACAGCCGCCGGACCCGGCACCGCAGGCGCCGGAGACCTGGCCCGACCCGGCGGCCCTGCTGCTGACGGCGCTGGGCCCCGGGCCCCGCCTGTGGGAGCGCGAGCCGGGACACCCCGAGGCGCTCACCGTGCGGCTCGGCACCGCGGACCGGGCGGCGCCCGACGGCTCCGCACTGCTGCCGGTCGTGCCGGTGACCGCCGACCTGCGCGAGGCCGGGGCGCTGGGGCTGGCCGGGCCGCGCACCCGGCTCACCGGGCTGGCCCGCGCGGTGGTGGCCCAACTGGCCGCGCTGCACTCGCCCGACGCCCTGGAAGTCGTCCTGATCAGCGCGGACCGTGCCCGGCCCGTGGCCGAGCGGACCGCCGACTGGGCGTGGCTCGGCTGGCTCCCCCATGTGCGTCCGGGCCACGGCCAGGACTGCCGCCTGCTGCTCGCCTACGACCGCGAACAGGCCACGGCCCGCACCGACGAGCTGCTGCGCCGGCTGGAGGACCACCTCGCGGAGACCCGCGGCGGGCCGCGTCCCACGGCGGCGGGCAGCCGCCGGGACAGCGCGGCGGAGGCCGGCGACCGGGCCGGCAGCCCGCACGCCCACTCCCCGGCCCACCGCCCCGCCTGGGCCCGGGACGAGGACACACCCGACGGGACCGGCACCGGCGCGTCGTTCCCGGGGCCGTACACCGTGGTCGTCGTGGACGGCGATCCCGGGGGCGCCGCCGTGCGCGAGGCGGTGGCGCGGCTGGCGCTGGAGGGCCCGCGCGCCGGGATACACGTGGTGTGTCTCGCCGAGACGGCACCCGCCTCGCCGGCCTCACCGGTGACCGACACCTACGAGGCGGCCTGCGCGGCCTCGCCCACCTTCCGTGAGTGCGGCGCCGTCGCGCTGCTCAGCGGCGACGTGGCGACGGCGCTGCGGCTGCTGCGGGTCGCGCGGGCCGGATCGGGCACCGCCGAACCCGGTCCCGTCGGGCACGGCACGGTGGCCGCCGTGGACGCCGTCTCACCGGCCTGGGCGGAGCGCTTCGCGCGGGCGCTGGCGCCGCTGCGGACGGAGAGCGCCGCCGGGGAGCGGCTCACGCGGGTGTCCGCGCCGCTGCCTCAGGCGGCCCGCCTGCTGGACGAGTTGGGGCTGGCCCGGGCCACCCCGGCGTCCCTGATGGCGCGCTGGGCGGACGCCGCCGACGACGCGGACTCGCTGGGCGGGCGGGCCTGGGCCGTGCTCGGCGCCGGCCCGCGCGGCCCGGTCTGCGCGGACCTCGCGGCCGAGGGCCCGCACCTGCTGGTCGAGGGACCGCCGGGCAGCGGGCGGACGGAGCTGCTGCGTGCCGTCGTCGCCTCCCTCGCCGCCGCCGAACGCCCGGACCGCCTGAGCGTCGTCCTGATGGACGGCCGGGACAGTGTGGGCGGGGGCGGCGGACACGGCGAGGGCCTGCGGGTCTGCACGGACGTGCCGCACGTCACCACCCACCTGACCGCCAACGACCCTGTCCGCATGCGGGAGTTCGCGCAGTCCCTGAGCGCCGAGCTGAAGCGGCGGGCCGAGCTGCTGGGCCGCAGCGACTTCACCGAGTGGCACACAGGCCGTGAGCTGTCGGGCCGTATGGTCGCCCAGCGTTCGGCGGCGGCGCGCGCCGCGTCCGCGGGCGGCGACCAGGGCGGGGACCTCGACGTCCAGTCGAGTTCGACGCTGCGGTTGCGGCCCGCGGCGGCCCGCCGGCAGGCGGAGACCGCACCGCCGCTGCCCCGTCTCGTCGTCGTGGTGGACGACCTGGACGCCCTCGTCTCCCCCGCCCTCGGCTCGCCGGGCAGGCCCGCGGCCGGTTCGGTGATCCGCGCGCTGGAGGCAGTGGCGCGCGAGGGCGAGCGGCTCGGCGTGCACCTGGTGGCCGCCACCGGCCCCGGCGGCCGTACGGCGGAGACGGAGCCGGCGCGCCGCGCCACGCTGCGGGTCGCCCTCGACGCCCCCGCCGCGGGACCGGACGAACCGGCGCCCGGGCGGGGCCGGCTGACCTGGTCGGACGGGCGGCTGACGGTGTTCCAGGGGGGCCGGGTCACCGGCCGTATCCCCCGTACGGCGACGCTGCGGCCGACGGTCGTCGCGCTGGAGTGGTCGCGCATGGGCGACCCGCCGGCCCGCCGCCCGGTCCGGGAGCTGGGCAACGGCCCGACCGATCTGGCCCTGCTCGCCAGCGCCCTGGAGCGGGCGGCCCGGGAGGTGTCGGCACCGGAGGTGCCCTCCCTGCTGTGACCACCCCCGCGCGTCACGGTCCTGCCGTGGGGCCGGGACGCCCCGAACCACGTGCGAACGTGGCGGGCCGCGCCCTCCGTTGGCCGGAGGCGCCCCGGGCCGCGCGGTCAACCCGGTGTGCCGCGCCATGCCGTGGGGCCGGGGACGCCCCGGACCACGCGACGAACGAGGCGGGCCGCGCCCTCCGTTG
>NZ_JBEXCW010000042.1:0-70421 GCF_040605435.1 Streptomyces sp. NPDC005574 | reverse complement strand
ACGGCCGACGAATCCACTCGAGGACAGCCGAAGCGCCAGTCAGTCCTGGGGTCAGACCGCCGAGCGGAGCCACAGCAATCATCACTGTCAGTCCTTCCAGTCGTCGTCCTTCGCGGATCCGCGGCGGTGCCCGCCGAACAGGCCGGGGCTGCTGCGGACCGCCTGGAAGGCGTTGACGCCGACGATCCCGGCCCAGGCGACGAGCAGTCCCGGCAGATGCGCGACGCCGCCGCCGATCGCGGACAGCGGGATCGCCAGGACCAGCGAGACGATGCCGAAGCCGAAGCGCTCACCCCAGGAGTCCGTGGCCTGCGGCGACCGGGAGCCTCGGGCCGCCACCATCTGCCGCTCGGCGAACTGCCTGCGCAGCCGGCGTTCCACGGCGTCGTCGATACGCTGGTCGACCTTCTCCAGGAACGAGTCGACGAGCGCCGACTCGTAGTCCTCGCCCAGTTCCCTGCGGGCTTGCAGGGTGGCGTTGAGTTCCTTCTTCAGCTCGGTGTCCCGAGCTTCGATTCCGGTCATGCCGTCCAGGCTAGGCAGCGGCCACGGCGGCCGCACTGGGGATATCCCCCGTGTTCGGGCGGGGGTCGCCGCCCTCCCGGCTGCTTCGCCGGCCCGTGTTGCTTCGCGTACGCGTCCGCCACCACGTCCTGAGGGTCCTTCTTGTTCGATCACCCGGTTGACCATCCGCAGGGTGGTGGTCTTGCCGTGACCTGCGACCGTGAGTTGCCCCTTGCCCGGCTGTATAACCTCATGCAGAGTTCTCGGTGTCTGAATAGGTAACGGATGGCCGGTAGGCAAGATCGAGTGCCCGGGTCGAAGGGAGTTTGGGGTCTTATGGCGTCTCAGATTGTGGACGTACCAGCTTCCACGGCTTCCGGGGACTCGGATCCCGTCGTCCTCGACGGGCGGGGTCTGGGGGTCGCGGACGTCGTCCGGCTCGCCGACGCCACCGCGCTGCCGGCCCTCGGCGCCGACGCGGTGCTGCGGATGGCCGACTCCTGGGACGCCGCCCGCCGCATCGCCGCGACCGGACGCGTCTACGGCCGTTCCACCGGCGTGGGCGCCAACCGTAACGAGGACGTGCCCACCGAGGCCGCCGCCGAGCACGGTCTGCGACTGCTGCGCAGCCACGCCGGTGCCATCGGTGGGGAACTCCCCGCCCGGCAGGTCAGGGCCATGCTCGCCGTCCGCGCCAACCAACTGCTGGCCGGCGGCGCCGGACTGCGGCCCGGCGTCGTGACGGCCCTGTGCGAGGCGCTGGAGAGCGGGGCGTATCCGGTCGTCAACGAGTTCGGCTCGGTCGGCACCGGCGATCTCGCCGCCCTGGCCCAGCTGGGGCTCGCGCTGGTGGGGGAGCACCCGTGGCGCGGCGCCACCGCGCCCGAGCCCCAGTCCCTCGACAACAACGACGCCCTCGCGCTGATCAGCAGCAACGCCCTCACCCTCGGCCAGTCCGCGCTCGCCCTGCACGAACTGCGCGGCCTCGTCGCCGCCACCCAGGTCGTCGGCGCCCTGTCCCTGCTCGCCGTCGACGGCTCGCACGAGGCGTATGCCGCCCCCGTGCACGCCGCCCGCCCGCATCGCGGCAGCGTCGAAGTCGCCCGCCGTATGCGTGAGTTGATCGGCGCCGCCGACCGCCCCACACCGCCCCTCGGCCGCATCCAGGACCCGTACGGCTTCCGCTGCCTGCCCCAGATCCACGGTCCCGCGCACGACGCCGCCGACGCCCTGGAGGAGGTGCTGGCGATCGAGATCAACGCCGCCGCCGAGAACCCGCTCATCTCCCCCCAGGACCTGGCCGCCTACCACCACGGCGGCTTCTACCAGGCCCAACTGGCGCTCGCCCTGGACCACTTCAGGCTCTCCGTCACACAGGTGGCGCGCCTGTCGACCTCCCGGCTCTCCACCCTGAACGAGCCCGCCTACACCCGGCTGCGGCCCTTCCTCGCCGACCTGGAACCCGCCTCGTCCGGCGTGATGATCCTGGAGTACGCCGCCGGGGCCGCCCTCGGTGACCTGCGGGCCTTCTCGGCGCCCGCGTCGCTCGGCCACGCTGTACTCTCCCGGGGCGTCGAGGAACAGGCCAGTTTCGCCTCCCTCGCCGCCCGGCAGACGCTGCGTGCCTGCGGCGCGTACCGTCTCGTCGTCGGCTGCGAACTCGTCGCCGCCGTACGGGCGCTGCGCCAGCGCGACCTCCGGCCCGACCCGGGACTCCCGGTGGGCCGGGCGCTGGAGCTCGCCGAGTCGGTGCTCGACGCGGAACAGGCCGACCGGCCGCTCACGGACGACGTGAGTGCGGCGGCCCGGCTGCTGGACCGGTTCACGGACATCTGGAGGGGGAGCGGGGCATGAGCGCGGACAGGGACACGGGTACGGGAGTGAGTGTGGCGGACAGCGCCGCCGCACGGCTCCAGGCCCTCTTCGAGGGGCACCGGCTGACACCGACCCAGCGGCGCATCGCGCACAGCATGGTCCGGCGGGCGGCCGACGTGCCGTTCCTGTCCAGCGTGGAGCTGGCCGAACTGGCCGGGGTCAGCCAGCCGTCGGTGACCCGCTTCGCGGTCGCCCTCGGCTTCGACGGCTACCCCGCCCTGCGCCGGCACCTGCGGGAGGTGGCGCCCGCCGAACAGAGCCCGGACCCGGCGTCGTACAACGAGTACCAGCAGGCCGTCGAGGCCGAGATCGAGAACCTGCGGCACCTCGCGGAACTCCTCGCCGACCCGCGGCCGCTCCAGCGGGCGGGACGGCTGCTGGCCGCCTCCCGGCCGCTGCCGGTGCTCGGACTGCGGGCGGCGGCCTCCCAGGCGTACGGCTTCGCGTACTTCGCCGCCAAGGTCCATCCGGACGTACGGCTGCTCAACGAGGGCGGCACGATGATCCACGACCGGATCGACGCGGCCGTCCGCGCCGGCGCCTCCACCCTGCTCTGTTTCGCGCTGCCCCGGCACCCCCGCGAGGTCGTCGACACGCTGGCCTACGCCCGGCAGGCGGGCCTGACCGTGGTGACCGTCGCGGACTCCGCGTTCGCGCCCGTCGCCAAGGTGTCCGACCTGCTGCTGCCCGCCGCCGTCGGCACCGGCCTCGCCTTCGACACCGCCTGCGCCCCGATGCTGCTGGGCCGGGTGCTCCTGGAGGCGATGTGCGACGACCTGCCGGACGCGCAGGCCCGGCTGGAGGAGTTCGACGCGCACGCGGCGGCCCGGGGGCTGTTCGTGGAGTGACGGGCCCGCGGGGCCGGTCGTGCGCCGTGTCCCGAACTCGCCGGTCCGTTCTCAGACTCGTCTCACCTTCGCTCGCTATTCTACGCGGCCGGAAAGCCGTAAAGGGCGGTGCCCAAGGCGAGGAGGCGCAACGTGGCAGGGGCAGGACGCGGAGGTCAGGGGCTGGCCCGGGTGGCCGTGGTCGTACGGGCCGGGGCCGCACCCCTGTGGTGGGCCGGAGTGTTCGCGGGAGGCGTCGGCGTACTGGTGCCGGGCGTCACGGGCCGCAGGATCGGGGTGATGGCGGGCGCCGCGCTGTTCATCGTCGCCGCGGCCGTCGTGGCGTACCGCGGGCGACGGCGGTACACCGACCTCGCCCGGGGCGCCGCCCGCGCGGGCCGGCACGACGTGCTGCAGGACCGCGCGGTGACCGTGCGCAACTGGCGCCGGGGACACCGCTGGTGGCTGCTGCTTGCCTTCGTCGCCGCGCTGGGCAGCGCGTTCGCCGTTCCCGCCGCGGGCGGCATGCTGCTCGCCGGCTGCGGTGCCGGGCTGCGGCTCAAGGCCGCCTGGCTGGGGCGGCGCGAGCGGGACGGGGAGGCCCTGCTGTGGGTGCGCGTCGACTGGCTCGACGCGCGCGGCGGACGCCCGGCCGGCAAGCCGGTCAGGGCGTACCGCGGCACGGGCATCGCCGCGGGCGACGCGGCCCCGGGTGGGGCCCGCCGTCGCACCGCGGCGCTGGTGTGAGCTCCGGGCCCCGGGTCAGACCTCCAGGTCCCCCTCGATCTTCTTCAGCTGGTGGCGGGCCATCGCGAGGTTGGCCCGCTTGGCGTCGAGCACCAGGTAGATGAAGAGGCCGTTGCCGCCCCGGCCGCTGATCAGCCGGATCAGGTGGTACTGGTCGGACAGGGTGATCAGGATGTCCTCGATCTCGGCCTTCAGACCGAGGTGCTCCATGGTGCGCATCTTGGCGCGCACCACGTCGGTGTTGCCTGCCGCGGCGACGTTGAGGTCGAAGCCCTTGCTGCCGCCGATGGTGCCCAGCGCCATACCGCTGGTGTAGTCGACGAGCGCGGCGCCGGTGGCGCCCTCGATGGTGGCGAGCGCTTCCTTGAGGGTGGTCTCGGTGTTGGCCATGGTGATCTGGTCCTCTCAACTATCCGTGGTGGTACGCGCGTTGGCGGACGTGCCGCGAGGTGGGCGCGCGGTTCTGGTGCGTGTGGTGCTGGTCTGGGCGTCCGGCTTGTCGCTCGGCACGGTGGGCTGACCGGTGGACGGATCGACGGGGCGATCGGTGGGTGGATCGGAGGCCGCGTCGGTGGCCGTGCCGACGGCCGGGGCGGGTGCCCGGCCGACGGGCGGGCCGGTCGCCGGGCCTACGGCTGGTGCGGGAGCCGGGTCGGCGGCAGGGGCGGGAGCCGGGTCGGCCGCCGGGCGGGCGGCAGGTTCGAGATTCGGTCCGGTGACCGGGTCGAGGTTCGGGGTGCGCTTCGGGTCGGTTGCGTTGCCGGTGATCCGGGCGGTGACTCGGGCAGTCACTCGGGCAGTCACCCGCCCCGCGGCCGGTGGGGCCGGCGGACCGGCGGTCGGTGGGGCCGGCGGTGCGGCTGACGGGCCGGTGGTCGGTGTGCCGGTGGAGGGGGCGGCCGGTGTCCGGGTCGGGCCGGCGGCCGACCGGGCGGTCCGCCTGCCGCTCGGCGCCGCCACCGGGCCGGCGGGCGGCGCGGTGACCGGCTCGGTGGACGGGCCGGTGCCCTGACCGGTCCCGGCGGACGGTGCGGTGACCGGACCGGTTGCGGTGGACGGGCGGGAGGGCAGACCGGTGGCCGGGCCGGTTCCGGTTGCCGGGCCGGTTCCGGTGCCCGCGCGGGGTCCGGTGGACGGTTCGGTCGCCGGGCTCGTCGTGGGGGCCGGTTCGGCCGTGGCCGGGCTCGCGGTGGGTTTCGGGGGGCGTCGCCCGGTGGTCTTGGCGGTGGTCCTCGGGGTGGCGCGGGCCGTCGTGCGCGACGGGGCGCGCGTGGCGGGCTTCGCCGTGGGCTTCGGGGTCCGCGCGGGTACCCGGGGCGCGGGCGCGGCGGGCGCGACGACGAGCTCCCCGATCCGCGCACCGGCCCGGCGCCCCTCCAGATGGAGGCGACCGACGTTGACGCGGTCCTGGGCGAGCAGCGTCAGTACGGCGAACGGGCCCGCCGAGTACGTCGCCACGCAGCCGTACATCCCGCGCACCAGCAGCTCGCGGAAGTCACCGTGCCCGGTGGCGTCCGTCAGCTGGACGGCGACCCCGCGGGCGGTCGCGGCCAGCGCCGCCACCCCCTCGGGTTCCACGCCGGGGGTGTCCTGGGCGAGCACCAGCCCGTCGACGCCGGAGGCCAGGGAACCGGTCAGCTGCGGCACGCGGGCGCGCAGCCGGCGCAGCTCGTCCAGGATCTCCGCCTCCGCCGCCGTCACCTCCGCTGCCATCGGGTCACTCCTCTCGGCACGCGGTCGCTGCCTTTCAAAGGGCCTCCAGCGCATCCCTGAGCCTCTTCAGCAGCGTGATGTCGGGGTCACCCGGTTCACCGGGGGTGCCGAGCACGGTCGGGGGTGGCACGGCGGGAGCCTGCGGCCGGGGCGCCACCACGCCGGCCGCCACCAGCCGGCGTACGTCCACCAGCGTGTGGAACGCCGGCCGGCCCAGCTCCCGCGCGATGTCCGACGCCGTGCGCACGCCGTCCACCAGGGCCAGCACCGCCTGTCGGCGGGGGGTGAGCGCCGGGGCGGCCACCGCCTCGGCCCGCACCAGCGGGGTGGCGTCGGTCGTGGAGTCCGGCCAGATGCGGTGCAGCAGGTCGCGGCGGCGCAGCGTCTCGCGTTCCAGTGCGGCCACCGGCACCGGCCGTACGGCGCCCGGGGTCTGCGTGGTGCCGTAGCGGAAACGGCCGGGGGTGCTGCTGGGCGCGAGGGCGAAGTACGCCGCGTCGTACAGGGCGACGAGGTGGCACAGCTCCAGCGCGCCCGGGGCGGGCCGGCCGCCGCCGACCGGGACGCGCCCGGAGCGGTGCCGTCCCGCCGCCTCCCGCCGCGGGCCGGTGATGGTGGCGCCCGGCGGCAGGTCCGCGGCCGGGACCGTGGTGGGGGCGGCGGTGGCGCCGACCGGGCCACGGGTGGTGAGGAGCACGTCGAGGGCGGGAGCGGCGGGGCTCTCCGCGTGCACCACCTGGCCCTCGGCGAGATGCAGCGTGCCGCGCTCGCGGACGAGGATGCCGGTGGCCCGCTCGGCGGCGAGCCGGGTCAGCATCGGTGAGACGCCGCCCCAGCCGCGGTCCTGGGCCGCGGCCTTGTCCCGTACGGGCAGGCGGGGCGGCGGAGTGGTTCTGACGACGGTCATCCGAGCACCAGCCGTCCCGCCATCTCGCCCAGCCGGATACGGGCCAGCGCGAGGTTGCCGTCCGCGCGGGCCAGCCACAGGTGCAGGAACACGCTGCTGTCGAAGGACGTCGGCACGAACCGCAGCAC
This sequence comes from Streptomyces sp. NPDC005574, assembly GCF_040605435.1. Taxonomy (NCBI): domain Bacteria; kingdom Bacillati; phylum Actinomycetota; class Actinomycetes; order Kitasatosporales; family Streptomycetaceae; genus Streptomyces; species Streptomyces sp. NPDC005574. The sequence goes on along the minus strand of NZ_JBEXCW010000042.1, from coordinate 63,720 downwards.
GTGGTAGCTGTCCCGGTTGCTGAGGATCAGGTCCTCCACCGGTGGGCCGGCCTCGCCCTCGGCCAGGTCCTGCTCGGCCTCGCCGGCGGGTGCGAAGGCGTGCTGCTCGGCGGCGAGGCGGGCGAGTTCGGCCGCCTCCGCGGCCGCCGCCTCGTGATCACCACCCGGCGACTCCCCGACGGTGCCCAGGGCCAGCCCGCTGGTCCAGTCGACCAGCGCGGCGCCCCGGGCACCGGGCAGTCGCATCGCTTCCAGCAGACACTCGTCGATTCCGGGCACCGTGGCTCCCTCCCGCCTGGTGATTCGGCTGAGTGACGCCGAAACTACGCAACGTGTGCGTGGGGGAGTGAGTGTTCTGGCATTTTCCGGCGGAACATGCTGCGGATGGCTAAGGTGGGTCAACTGGCCTCAAACACGGCCCAGTTGACCAGCATGTTTGCAAGGGGTCGGTCAACCGCGCCCGGACGCCCGGAGGGTGGTGAGCGCGGCGGCGTGCGCCCCTCCGGATTCGGCCACGATCTCCCGTACGGTCTGCTGCTCGCGCACGGTCGCGAAGGCCACGCCCCCGGCCCCGTCGGCGACGAAGCCGTAGATGCCGGGCCGGGCAAGGGAGTTGTAGGCGTAGTGGTGGGCGAAATAGTACGCGCCCGTGTCCAGCGCCGCCGCGTGGTCGCCCTGTTCGAGGAGGGGCAGTTCGCGTCCCGAGGCGAGCAGGTCCCCCGCGAAGCAGGCCGGCCCCGCGATGTCCTGCACCACTCCGGGCCCGCTCTTGGGCCGGCCCTTCGCGTCGTACGCGGCGATGCGCAGCGGCCACGCCTCGGGCACGTAGACCGTCCGCGCCGCGACCTGCACTCCCGCGTGCGTGACCGCCACCGGCCGGCCGCCGGCGTGCTTGGCGTACTCCACCCGTGCCACCACCGTCCCGTGCTTCGCCAGCAGGGACCGCCCGAACTCGGTGACGAGTCCGTACCGCCCGTCGAACAGTCCCGGCACCGCCTCCCGCAGCAGGCGCGCGTACTGCCCGTACGTCGGTGCCGTCGCGTCCGAGCCGAAGTTCACCGGGAGTCCGCCGCCGATGTCGATCGTGTCGATCTGCGGCCGGCCGACACGGCGGTTGATCTCCTCGGCGAGCGCGTAGGTCTCCGCCGCGCCCCGCGCCATCAGCGACAGCGGGATGCCCTGCGACCCGGTGTGCGCGTGCAGCCGGGTCAGCCACGGGCGGTCCAGGTAGGCCCGTACGACCCATTCGCGCGCGCCCTCGTCGCGCAGGGCCACCCCGAACTTCGAGATGGCCGTGGCCGTGGACAGGGCCTCGATGGAACCCCCGCCGAGCTGCGGGTTCACCCGTATGCCGAGCGGGGAGCGGCTGGTGGCGGAGCGCATCAGCGCGTCGATGCGGTCCAGTTCCTGCGGGTTGTCCGCGTTGACTGCGATCCCGAGGGCCAGCGCCTCGCGCAGCTCCGCCGGGGTCTTGGCGGGCGAGTCGAGGACCGTGCGGGAGGGCGGCAGGCCCGCCGAGCGCGCGAGGGCCAGCTCGCCGGGGCTCGCCACCTCCGCGCCGATCCCCTCCTCGTGCAGCAGCCGCAGCACCGGGACCAGCGGGGTCGCCTTCACGGCGAAGGCGTGCAGCATGGGTGTGCCGGGCGCCACCACCGCGTCGAAGGCGGCCGTCAGCTCGGCCGCCGACTCCCGGATGCCGGTGACGTCGAGCAGGCCGACGATCGGTGCGCCGGGCGCGAGCAGCCCCTGTTCCACCGCGGCCCGCACCGCCTGGTCGCGGCGGGCGGCCCGGTCGGCACCGGACCCCGCGTCCACGATCGCGTCCACGTCCCCGCGCGGCGCGGCTGCCGCCCGTCCGGCCACTGGGTCCCTGCTGTCGTCCACGGTGCTCCCCGTCGTGTCGTCGTGCGTGCCCATGCATCCAGCCAAACACCCGAGGGGTGCCGGTGCGGGGGCGCCTCCTGTATTGACTAGCCCTATTCAGAGGGTGAGTATGTGAATAACGGCAGCAACAATTCGCTTGGAGGCAGACCATGTCAGGACCCCGCCCCGTACGAGCGTCGCGCGGTACGGAACTGAGCGCCCTGGGATGGCAGCAGGAAGCCGCCCTGCGGATGCTGCAGAACAACCTCGACCCCGAGGTCGCCGAGCACCCCGACAAGCTCGTCGTCTACGGCGGCACCGGCAAGGCGGCCCGCGACTGGCGCTCCTTCGACGCCATGGTCCGCACCCTGCGCACGCTCAAGCAGGACGAGACGATGCTCGTCCAGTCGGGCCGCCCGGTCGGTGTCATGCAGACCCACGAGTGGGCGCCGCGCGTGCTCATCGCCAACTCCAACCTCGTCGGCGACTGGGCCAACTGGGAGGAGTTCCGCCGCCTGGAAGCCCTCGGCCTGACCATGTACGGCCAGATGACGGCCGGGTCCTGGATCTACATCGGCACCCAGGGCATCCTCCAGGGCACCTACGAGACCTTCTCCGCCGTCGCCGCGAAGAAGTTCAACGGCACCCTCGCCGGCACCATCACCCTGACCGCCGGCCTCGGCGGCATGGGCGGCGCCCAGCCGCTCGCCGTGACCATGAACGACGGCGTCGCGATCTGCGTCGACTGCGACCCGCGCGCCATCGAGCGCCGCATCGAGCACCGCTACCTCGACGTGCGGGCCGACTCCCTCGAGCACGCGCTCCAGCTCGCCACCGAGGCCCGCGACCAGCGCAGGCCGCTGTCGATCGGCCTGCTCGGCAACGCGGCGGAACTGCTGCCCCGCATGCTCGCCGAGGGCGCCCCCATCGACATCGTCACCGACCAGACCTCGGCGCACGACCCGCTGGCCTACCTGCCCGTGGGCGTCGACTTCGACGACATGGCGTCCGCGGCGGCCAAGGACCCGGCCGGCTTCACCACCCGCGCCCGTGAGTCCATGGCCCGGCACGTCGAGGCGATGGTCGGCTTCATGGACGCCGGCGCGGAGGTCTTCGACTACGGCAACTCCATCCGCGGCGAGGCCCAACTCGCCGGATACGACCGTGCGTTCGCCTTCCCCGGCTTCGTGCCCGCCTACATCCGCCCGCTGTTCGCCGAGGGCAAGGGCCCCTTCCGCTGGGCGGCCCTGTCCGGCGAGGCCTCCGACATCCACAAGACCGACAGGGCGATCCTCGACCTCTTCCCCGAGAACGAGTCGCTGGCCCGCTGGATCAAGCTGGCCGGCGAGCGCGTCCACTTCCAGGGGCTGCCCGCCCGGATCTGCTGGCTCGGCTACGGCGAGCGCGACAAGGCCGGCGAGCGCTTCAACGACATGGTCGCGAGCGGTGAACTCGTGGCACCGCTCGCCATCGGCCGCGACCACCTCGACGCGGGTTCGGTGGCCTCTCCCTACCGTGAGACCGAGGCCATGCTCGACGGCTCCGACGCGATCGCCGACTGGCCGCTGCTGAACGCCATGGTGAACATCTCCTCCGGCGCCTCCTGGGTCTCCATCCACCACGGCGGCGGGGTCGGCATGGGCCGTTCCCTCCACGCCGGGCAGGTCACGGTGGCCGACGGCACCCCGCTCGCGGGCGAGAAGATCCGCCGGGTCCTGACGAACGACCCCGGGATGGGGGTCATCCGGCACGTCGACGCCGGCTACGACATCGCGGAGAGGGTCGCCGACGAACGCGGTGTCCGCATCCCCATGCGCGAGGGTGACGACGCGTGACCTTCCACAGCATGTGGACGCAGTTGCTGCCGATCGGCCGGGACCGCGCCTCCGGCGGCTACCGCCGCTTCGCCTGGACCGGGGCCGACGCCGAGTGCCGGGCCTGGTTCAGGGAGCAGGCCGAGTCCCGCGGGCTCACCTACGAACTCGACCGCAACGGCAACCAGTGGGCCTGGCTCGGCGACCCCGCCGCGGGCGACGCCGTCGTCACCGGGTCGCACCTCGACTCGGTGCCCGACGGCGGCGCCTACGACGGACCCCTCGGGGTGGTGTCCTCCTTCGCCGCCCTCGACGAACTGCGCGCCCGCGACGCGCGGTTCACCCGGCCCGTCGCGCTCGTCAACTTCGGCGACGAGGAGGGCGCCCGGTTCGGCCTCGCCTGCGTCGGCTCCCGCCTCACCGCCGGGCACCTCACCGTCGAGCAGGCGCACCGGCTCACCGACGGCGACGGCGTCACGCTGCCGCGGGCCATGGAGGCCGCCGGGTACGACCCCGAGGCGATCGGCGCCGACCCGGAGAGGCTGGCCCGCATCGGCGCGTTCGTCGAACTGCACGTCGAGCAGGGGCGGGCGCTCGACCTGTCCGGCGACCCGGTCGGCCTGGCCGGCGCGATCTGGCCGCACGGGCGCTGGAGGTTCGACTTCCGGGGCGAGGCCAACCACGCCGGCACCACCCGGCTGGCCGACCGGCGCGACCCCATGCTGTCGTACGCCGAGACGGTGCTCGCCGCCCGGCGCGAGGCCGAACTCGCGGGCGCCGTCGCCACCTTCGGCAAGATCGCGGTCGAGCCGAACGGCGTCAACGCCATCCCCTCCCTGGTACGCGGCTGGCTCGACTCCCGGGCGGCCGACCAGGAGAGCCTGGACGCCGTGGTCGACGGCGTCGAGAAGGCGGCCCGCGAGTACGCCACCGCCCAGGGCGTCGACCTGGACGTGGTCCGGGAGTCCTTCACGCCCGTCGTCGAGTTCGACCACGCCCTGCGGGACGAACTGGCCCGCATCCTCGGCAAGGACACCGAACCCGCCCTGGCCGTGCCCGTGCTCGGGACCGGTGCCGGACACGACGCCGGAATCCTGTCCGGGAGCATTCCGACCGCCATGCTGTTCGTGCGCAACCCCACGGGCGTCTCGCACTCCCCGGCCGAGTTCGCGGCCGAGGACGACTGCGTGGCCGGGGTGACCGCACTCGCCGACGTTCTGGAAGGGCTGGCCTGCAGGTGACGCATCCCCGCACGCGTACGTACTGGCTGGAGCACGCCTGGCTCGACACCAACGTCGAGCCGGGGGTGGCGGTCACCGTGTCCACGAGCGGCTCCGGCGCGGGCGGCGACGGCCGCATCACCGCCGTCCGCACGGACACGCCGACCCCACCACCCGGCGCCGAGATCCTGCGCGGTCTCACCCTGCCCGGACTGGCCAACACCCACAGCCACGCCTTCCACCGCGCCCTGCGCGGCACCGTCCAGGTGGGCTCCGGCACCTTCTGGACCTGGCGCGAGCTCATGTACTCCTTCGCCGACCGGCTGACCCCGGAGACCTACCACGCGCTGGCCCGCGCGGTGTACGCGGAGATGGCGCTGGCCGGCGTCACGGCCGTCGGTGAGTTCCACTACGTGCACCACAACCCGGATGGCACGCCCTACGCCGACCCGAACGCGATGGGCGAGGCCCTCATCCAGGCCGCCGCCGACGCGGGCATCCGCATCACGCTCCTCGACACCGCCTATCTCTCCGCCGGTTTCGGGCAGCCGCCCAACGCCCACCAGCGCCGCTTCTCCGACGGGACGGCCGAGGCATGGGCGGAACGCTGTTCAGTTCTCAAGGACCGGGATCACGCGCGGATCGGGGCGGCCGTCCACTCCGTACGGGCCGTGCCCGCCGGCCAGCTGGCGACGGTGGCGCGATGGGCCGAGGAGCGGCGGGCCCCGCTCCACGTGCACCTGTCCGAGCAGACCGCGGAGAACGACGCCTGCCAGGAGGCCCACGGGTGCACGCCCACGCGCCTCCTCGCCGACCACGGTGTCCTCGGCCCGCGCACCACCGGCGTCCACAACACGCATCTCACCGACGAGGACATCAGGCTCATCGGCCGCTCCGGCACCGGCACCTGCATGTGCCCCACCACCGAACGCGACCTCGCCGACGGCATCGGACCCGCCGTCGCCCTGCAACGGCACGGCTCCCCGCTGTCCCTCGGCTCCGACAGCCACGCCGTCATCGACCTGCTCGAAGAGGCACGCGCGATGGAACTCGACGAACGGCTGCGCACCCGCACCCGCGGCCACTGGACGGCCGCCGCCCTGCTGCGGGCCGCCTCCGCCGACGGACACGCCGCCCTCGGCTGGCAGGACGCCGGCGGCATCGAGGAGGGCGCGCTCGCCGACCTCACGACGATCGCACTCGACTCCGTCAGGACAGCGGGCCCGGTGCCCCGGCTCGGCGCCGAGACGGCCGTATTCGCGGCGACGGCAGCGGACGTGCGGCACACGATCGTGGGCGGCCGGCACGTCGTACGGGACGGGGCACACGCGCTCGTGCCCGACGTGCCCGGGGCGCTGACGGCCGCCGTGGCCGCCCTGCGTGCCTGACGCGCACCGAACCCCGCTCCCAGCCCCACGAGGACGACGACATGAGCAGCACCGTCATCAGCAACATCGCCACGCTGGTCACCAACGACCCCTCCCTCGGTGACAACTCCCCCCTCGGACTGGTCCAGGACGCGGCCGTCGTCATCGACGGCGACCGTGTCGTGTGGACCGGTGAATCAAGCAAAGCACCCGCCACTGACAACCGGGTCGACGCCGGCGGCCGGGCGGTGCTCCCCGGCTTCGTCGACTCCCACTCCCACCTGGTGTTCGCGGGCGACCGCACCCAGGAGTTCAACGCCCGCATGTCCGGCCGCGGCTACACCGCGGGCGGCATCCGGACGACCGTCGCCGCCACCCGCGCCGCGACGGACCAGGAGCTGGAGGCGAACCTCACCCGTTACCTCGCCGAGGCGCTGCGGCAGGGCACGACGACCTTCGAGACCAAGTCGGGCTACGGCCTGACCGTCGAGGACGAGGCCCGCGCCCTGCGGATCGCCGCCCGTCACACCGACGAGGTGACCTACCTCGGCGCGCACATCGTCTCCCCGGACCTCGCCGACGACCCGGCCGCCTACGTCGCCCTCGTCACCGGCGAGATGCTCGACGCCTGCGCCCCGCACGCCCGCTGGATCGACGTGTTCTGCGAGAAGGGCGCCTTCGACGGCGACCAGGCCCGCGCGATCCTCACCGCGGGCCGGGCGAAGGGGCTGCACCCGCGCGTCCACGCCAACCAGCTGTCCTACGGCCCCGGCGTGCGGCTGGCGGTCGAACTCGACGCGGCCAGCGCCGACCACTGCACCCACCTCACGGACGCCGATGTCGACGCCCTCGCGAGCGGGCGTACGGTCGCCACGCTGCTGCCCGGCGCCGAGTTCTCCACCCGCGCGGCCTGGCCGGACGCCCGCCGTCTGCTCGAAGCGGGCGTCACCGTCGCGCTCTCCACGGACTGCAACCCGGGCTCGTCGTTCACCTCCTCCGTCCCGTTCTGCATCGCGCTCGCGGTGCGGGACATGGGGATGACACCCGACGAGGCGGTGTGGTCGGCGACGGCGGGCGGTGCGGCGGCCCTACGGCGCGACGACGTCGGCCGGATCGCTCCCGGCGCCCGCGCCGACCTCCTGCTCCTCGACGCGCCGAGCCACGTACACCTGGCCTACCGTCCGGGCGTGCCGCTGGTCAGCGAGGTGTGGCGCCGCGGCACCCGCGAGCACTGACGCCCGCCCCCGCCTTCAGCCCCCGTATGAGATACGCCAACGGGGCGACACCGGTGACGAGTTCATCGCCGGGAGCGTCGCTCTCACGGAGGTGCACGGCGGCGGGGGTGGCGGCGACCTCGACGCAGGTGTTGCCGTTCCCGCCGTCGGAGAAGCTGGACTTCTGCCAACGGAAGGTGTGGTCCATCAGGTGCCTCACAGCTCCTTCGCCAGGCGGTGGATGAAGTCGCGCGATGCCAGGGGGGCCAGCGCTGCTTGCTCCACCTTACGGAAGAGCGTTCGAAGCTGAGCCAGCTGAGGTCCTGCGTCGATAAAGGCTGTACCGGTGGGTGCGTCGCGCAGGCCGGTGTCCAGCCGTGGGACCGGACCGCCGGTGTACATCATCGATGCCCCAGCACCCGCAAAACCGTCCTGGTCGGTGGGGATGACGCGCACGGTGGCGTGCCCTCGCTCGATTTCGTCGAGAATGCGCAGGAGTTGGGCGCGAGAAGCGCCGCGGTCGGCAACGCGGATGCGTAGGGCGAACTCGTGTATGACGGTCTCGTACGGGGTGGGACGAGCCCGCTCGATGACAGCCCGTCGCCTCAAACGGTGTTCCACGCGAGGGATGAGCTCCACCTCGGGAAGCCCGGGCATCATGTAGGCGTACACGGCGCGGGCATAGTCGGCGGTCTGCAGAAGCCCGGGAACGTGAGTGATCACGACTTCGCGGAGGAACGTCGCGTGGTGCTCGACCTCGGCGGTGTCCAGGAACACCGACGGCAGGACACCCCGGTAGTCCTCCCACCATCCTCGCGTCCGGTCGGTGGCCATGACTGCCAGTGCTTCAACCAGTGCCTCGTCCGTGCAGGCGTAGTGGGCTGCCAGGCGGCGTACGCGTTCCGCGCTGACGCCGGCGACGCCGGACTCGATCTGACTGATCTGGACGGCGTCGGCACCGAGCAACGCCGCAGCTTCTCGGGCCTTCATGCCCGTCTCCTCGCGGAGTTTCCGCAGCTCGGCGCCTAGTCGCACTCGGCGGGCCGTGAGATGCCTCTTCGGAGGCAAGGCGTACCTCCTCGTCTCAACTGCCCTGTCGGCGTACCTCGTTCGAGGGTCAGGATAGAGCAACGGCTTGCGGCTTCCTAATGTTAGGAAATACCGTCAGTGACGCACCGCACACGCTGCGGAAGCGCACCGCTCCGTCCTGCCATGACGGCTGAGGCATGCCACCGCCCGTGCCCACCTCACCCCACACCCCGCCAGGAGCTGACGCATGTCCGAACGTGATCCCTGGGAGTACTCCCTCTACATCCCCAACGATCCCCGCGCCGTCACCGTGTGCCGCCGCACCCTGCGTCTGATCCTGACCCTGCACGGTCTGATCCGCCTCGCGGACACCGCCGAACTCATCGCCTCGGAACTGGTCTCCAACGCCGTACGCCATACGAAGGGTCCCGCCGCGCTGCGCGTGCGCCGGTCATCCGGGGTGCTGCGGATCGGTGCGTGGGACACCGACCCCGAACCACCCGAACCAGGTGAGCGGTGGGAGGACCTGGCGGACGCGGAGGGCGGCCGTGGCATCGCCCTGACCCGGGCCTGCGCGGACGTCTGGGGCTGGCAGCCGCTGTCCAGGTTCGGCAACCGGGGCAAATACGTGTGGTGCGACCTGACCGCCGCGTAGCTCGTTGACGACTCGCAGCGGACGGCACCGCACGCGCAGCTCGGCGCGACCGACATGGACGAGCTGGGCACCTGGCTGGACCGCTCCTACCAGGTCACCGACGCGCTGGAACTCTTCGGCGACGGGTCCTGACCTCGTGGCGTCGGCCCGTGAGTCCCCTCAGACCGCCCCCGCCCGCCATCTCTGTTCCGGGCCTCCGGTCAGCCGGTTCAGTGAGAGGGTGTCGCCGGCGGTCGGGGTGAGGGCCGTGGCGATGGCCACGGCCGGGCGGACGACGCCGTCGTCGTCCACCGTGAAGCGCAGGTTGTCGCCGTTGTCGCCGTCGACCGAGTCGCACTCCCAGATGCCGACGCCGTCGTCCACGGAACCGCGGCTGTCCAGGCAGAAGTCGGTGTCGGCGGACGACTGGAGGACACCGCGCGCCGCGTCGACACGCCACCGCTGGGAGCGGGAGGCGGAGCAGGGAGCCGTGACGACGTCCGTGCCCTTCTCCAGGTCGCCGTCGCGGATGTCCAGGCAGCGGCCCGAGTCGACGTTCACCACCTGCGCGAACGTGCCGCCCGGCGGGGGAGTAGGGGAGGGCGTCGTGGGCTTCGGGGACGGCGACGTCGACGGGGCCCGCTTCGAAGGGGACACGCTGGGCGACGGCGACGGTGAGGGGGACTGGCTGGTCGCCGACGGCGACGGGGTCACCGGCACGGTCGCCGTCACCGTGACCGGCGGCGGACCCGCCGGCACGGTCGTACCGGCCACCGCCCGCCCGCCGGGCGTTCCGCCGCCCTTGACGACGAGCAGGACGATCAGTGGGGCGAGGGCCACGCCGAGCACGGCCGAGGCGAGCATGAAGCGGCGGGACGGCGGCCGGGTCCCCGGTCCGGTGGGGCTGTCGAGCCGCCGCGGCGCTTGCGTCTTTGAGGCGACGTACGCCGTGCCGGCCCACGGCAGCAGGCCCTCGGCCAGGGCCGGGCGCGGGTTGTCCCGCAGCGCCGACAGCTCCTCGTAGGCCGCCGCGCAGTGCGGGCAGTGCGTCATGTGGGCGTGCAGGTCGGCGCTGTCCCGCGGGTTGTCCGGGCGCACCGACTCCTCGATCAGCCGGCGGAAGTCACCGCAGCGCGGGTCGTCGGAGGCGGCGAGCCGGTGCCGCAGACACGCCTGGGCCATCGCCTGCGACGCCTGCTGCGTGCCGTACACCACGTCCTCGCGGGTGAGGCCGAGATAGCCGGCGGTGCGGTCCTCCGGCTCACGCTCCACGATCCCGTACCAGACGAGACCCTGGCCGCGGGCCGGCAGCGACTGGAACGCGGCCAGCATGGGCGGCACCGGGCCCCCGGGCCCCGCCGTGTTCAGCACCAGGAGCAGACCGGCGTCGAGTCCCGCGGACCGCCCGTCGGTGGCCCAGGAGGCGGCCACCCGCCCGGCCAGCAGCAGGAGCTGGTGCCGCCAGGGGACGCCCGGATCGATGCCGCGCGCGGTCTCCCGGGCCGCCAGCGTGAACGCCTGGGCCGCCAGCTGACGCGCCGTGGACTCGCTCGTGGTGCACAGGCGGGCGTGGGCGAGGACGGCGGCCCGGTGTCGCGCCCGCAGCTCCTGCAGAGCCGCGTACGCGGACGCGGTGTCGGCGCGCAGCAACTCCGTGAGCCGCGCGTCGGACGCGCCGGCGTGACCGCCCGCGTACCCACCGCCTCCGGCCTCGACGTCGTTGTCGCCCCCGTCGGCCCGACCCATGCACCTGCCTCCTCGCCCGGTGACGCGGTTAGGCCCGGTCCTGACGGACCGGCCAGTTTGGAGGGTGCCATAGTGAGGGAAGGCGGCTCCCGGGAAAAGAGGTTCCCGGGGGTAACCGGTGAACGGCCTGATCACGGCGGTGAGCGCGGTGTGCCCGTCGCCCCGAGGGGTACCGGACACACCGCGCTCACCGTGTTCATCGCGTCCGTGGCGTTCGTCGCGTTCATCGCGCTCGTCACCAGGCCGCGCCCCGCGTCCCGCGCGCCGGGTCTACTCGTCCAGCGTCAGACCCTTGCGCAGCCGCACCAGGGTCCGCGACAGCAGCCGGGACACGTGCATCTGCGAGATGCCGAGTTCGTCGCCGATCTCCGACTGGGTCAGGTTGGCGACGAAGCGCAGCGACAGGATCTGCCGTTCCCGGAACGGGAGCCCGGCGATCAGCGGCTTGAGCGACTCGACGTACTCGATGCCCTCGATGCCGTGGTCCTCGTAACCGATGCGGTCCGCGAGGGTGCCCTCCGCGTCGTTCTCCTCCTGCTGGGCGTCCAGCGAGGAGGCGGTGTACGCGTTCGAGGCGGCCATGCCCTCGACGACCTGGTCGTTCGAGATGCCGAGGCGCTCCGCCAGCTCCGCCACGGTGGGCGCGCGGTCCAGCCGCTGGGCCAGGTCGTCACCGGCCTTGGCCAGCTCGATCCGCAGTTCCTGCAACCGGCGCGGTACGCGCACGGACCAGGACGTGTCCCGGAAGAAACGCTTGATCTCCCCGACGATGGTTGGCATCGCGAAGGTGGGGAACTCCACGCCCCGGCTGAGCTCGAAGCGGTCGATCGCCTTGATCAGGCCGATCGTGCCGACCTGGACGATGTCCTCCATCGGCTCACTGCGGGAGCGGAAACGGGAGGCGGCGAACTTGACCAGGGCGAGGTTCAGCTCGACGAGCGTGTTGCGGACGTACGAGTACTCGCGCGTGCCTTCCTCCAGGGAGGAGAGCCGCTCGAAGAGGGTCTTCGACAAAGCCCGCGCGTCGACCGCCCCGACCTCGTCGAAGGGCGGGATCTCCGGGAGTCCGGCGAGTGCGTCGTCGCGCTCGATGGGATTCAGATGTTCCGGGGGGGATGTCGACGTCGCCTCGTGGGTACGCGATGCGTCGAGCCGGGGTGACATGATGTCCTCCATCGTTCTCGGCATATGGCTGCCGAAGCCAGTGTGTGCACAGCGGTGTGCGGCGCCTCCAAAGCCGGCCGTGTCGAGTACGTGTCCCTACTAGCCCTACCTGCTTTCCCAAGCACATCGCAAGTGTCTTTTGTGCGTAAATGTCCGTTTGCGGGTAGATGTTCGGGTGTTGAAGGGCGCTGGGAAGGCGTAGTGTTCGAGGTCGTCAGTCAGCAGCCACGACGTCGGGAGAGAGAGACGGCATGGACCGCGGGACGGTCGGCAGCGCACAGTCTGGCCGGCTTCTGGTTGAAGTGCGGGAAGAGGGCTCCAGCGCCGTCGTGACTCCGGCAGGTGAGTTGGATCACCACACCGCCGATCTGTTGCGGGAGCCGCTTGAGAGCTGCCTCGCCAAGGGATTCAGTCGACTGGTGGTCGACTGCTCACGCCTGGAGTTCTGCGACTCCACGGGGCTGAACGTGCTGCTCGGCGCGCGGCTCAAGGCGGAGGCGGCCGGAGGTGGGGTGCATCTCGCGGGCATGCTGCCCGTGGTCGCACGTGTGTTCGAAATCACGGGGGCGGATGCCGTCTTCACCGTCCACGACGGTGTCGAGGCGGCCCTTGCCGACGAGCCGGGCCATGCCGGCGGAGGCGGCGGGGAGGGCTGAGCCGATCGTGGTGGACGAGTCGGCCGACCGAGTCCCGGTGGCCCCCTGTGACCGGCGTTTTTCAGGCGTCACGCGGTTTCGTGCCGAATCCGGGGTGTTCTGCCCGTTGGGTCGGGCAGGAGACTTCCGTACCCGATGCCGTACCGACCGTGTGGTGACCTGTGAATCGTGAACTGGTGAATCGGTGAGGTGAAGCGCTGATGAGCACCACCCGGCCTTACCCGCCGGGCGACCGCGGCCCGGAGCCCAGCAGTGCTTCCGAGGTGTCCGAGGGAGGCGCAGCCGTGCCTTCGGGGGGTCGTCAGGTCCGCAGACTCAGTTTCGACGGGCAGAGCGGTGTCGTGCCACTGGCCCGCGACTTCACCCGCCAGGCGTTGTACGCCTGGGGCTGGATGCCCGCGGCCAGCGCCGACCAGCGGGCCGCCGCCGAGGACGTCCTGCTCGTCGTGTCCGAGCTGGTCACCAACGCCTGCCTGCACGCCGACGGCCCGGACGAGCTGCTGATCTCCTGCGACAACAAGGTGATCCGGCTGGAGGTCTCCGACCGGGGCGCCGGTCAGCCGGCCCCCCGCACCCCGCACCGCGCCGGCCGCCCCGGCGGCCACGGCATGTTCATCGTCCAGCGGCTGTGCCTGGACTGGGGTGTCGTGCGGCCCGCCGGTGCCGCGGGCAAGACGGTCTGGGCGGAACTGGGCGCACCCGCCTAGCGGTTCCGCACGCTTGCGCCGGCCCGCACGCTCACGCCCGCACGCGTCCTCGCACCCGTACCCGTCCTCCCGCCTGCCGGCGTTCTGACGCTCGCACGCTTGCCCTGCCCGCCCGGGTCCCGAGTCCCACCCGTGCATTCCCCTGCGTCACATCCTGCGCGCCGGATCGCCACAGATCCGGCGCGTGCTGTGTCTTCCTTCCTCAAGGCCCCCGGCGTACCTTGACGGCCGATCTGATGTGCCGTCAGGAAATGCCTTCAGGAAGGAGGGGACCGTGTCGAACCGGACGTTCCACAGGCGAACCGCCACGCTCGCGTCCGCCGCGGCCCTGGCCGGCTCGGCGGTGCTGATGACCGCCCCCGCAGCCCACGCCGAGGTCGTCGACGTCAACTACCAGTGCAAGACGCCGATCGGTGACAAGAGCGCCCTCTCGCCGATCGACATCAAGGGCGTCAGGAGCGGCAGCGGCTACAAGCTCACCATGTCCTGGCAGAAGGGCGTCTCCTCCAGCCCGGTCGAACTCGGCAAGGGGGCGATGAACCCGAGCGCCACCATCACGGTGGGCGGTGCCGACAGCGGCACGGTCGCGGTGACCGGTCCCGCCAACCAGGCCGCGATCCCGGCCAACACCCCCATCAAGATCAATGACTTGACGGGTACGTACACCCCGAAGAAGTCCGGCAAGGTCACCTTCACGGCGGGCGTGCTCACCATCAAGGCGCTGGGCACGACGACCACGTGCACACCGACGAACAGCCCCAAGGCCTCGCTCACGCTCGACGTGACGGCGGCGGGCGGTGGCGGTGGCGGTGGCGGAGGGTCCACGCAGACCCCGCAGAGCGGCGGCGACTCCGGCGCCGAACTCCCGCAGACCGGCCCCGACGACTCGGCGCTCGCCCTCGGCACCCTCGGCGGCACCGTGCTGCTGGCGGGCGCGGCGGGCACGCTGTGGCTGACGCGGAGGAACCAGGCGGCCCGGGTCCGCCGCTGACAGGACGTCCTACGACGCCGGAGCCGCCCATGCCCTCCCCCATCCGTGCCCTGCCCCCGCCCGCGACCACCCCGCCGGTCCGGTCCGCGCGGTCCGTGCTGCCGCTGCTGTGCCTGGCGGGCCTGACGGCCGTCCTGGTGCTGCCGGCCGCCGGCCCGGCCGCCGCGGCCGCGCAGGGCTGGACCGCCGCGCCCGCCGGCGCCGGGCGGCCCGCCTTCTACGCCGAGGGCGCCGCGGGGACGGTCGTGGAGGACACGCTGTCCGTGGTCAACCGGGGCGGGAGACCCGTCACCGTGCGGCTCGCCGCCACCGGACTCCGGGTCACCTTCGCCGACCGCGGCCTGCGCGTCCCCGCCCGCACCCGCGCCGACGTCCCGTTCACCGTGCGGGTCCCGGCGGGCGCCGCCCCCGGTGACCGCTCCGGCGCCGTCGTCGTCCGCGACGCCGGCGGCCGCTCCCGGTCCGTGCCGGTCCGGCTGCGCGTCGGCGGCCCCGCGCTGTCCGCGCTGACCGTCGAACACCTCGCCGTGCACGGCGACCGGATCACCTACGACCTGGTCAACCGCGGTACGACCGTCCTCGTGCCGCGGCTCGCCGTGCACGCCCAGGGGGTGTTCGGCACGCTCCTCGACCGCGCCCCGCGCACCCTGCCCCTCGACCTGCCCCCGGGCCGCCGGCTCAGGCTCAGCGAGCCCTGGCCCGACCGGCCCGCCCTGGACGCCGTCCGGATACGGCTGACGGTGACGGCCGCGGGCGGGGCCCGGGACGCGGCCGGCACCTCGGCGAGGTTCGTGCCCCGGGGCGCGGTGGCGGCGGCCGGGGGAGCGGTGGCGGCGCTCGCCGCCCTCATCGTCGTACGACAGCGCGCACGGCGTACGCCCGACGGCGGCGCGGTGTCCGAGGACCCCCGTTCCGAAACCGAGCCGGCGGAGGTGGTGACGTGAAGCGCACAGTGCGCGGCAGGGTCCGCGGCAGGGCACGGGCGGCGGTCCTCGTGGCGGTGATCGGCCTCTTGCTCGCGCCCCTGGCGGGTGTCGCGGCAGCGGACGGACCGAGTGTGCGGCTCTCCGCGGCACAGGCGGGCACCGGCGGCTCGGTCACCGTCACCGGCGCCGGGTGGCGGCCGCACGCCCTGCTGATGCTGCTGGTGTGCGGACAGGCCGTGCCCTCGCGCGGGGTGATCGGCGGCACCAACTCCTGCGCCAACGCGGACGGTCGGGCCGTCACCACCGACGCCCGCGGCCGGTTCGGCCGGAAACTGCCGGTCACCGAGCCGCCGGTGCCCTGCCCGTGCGTGGTCCACGTGGCGACGGTGACCGGCGCCGCGGCCGACGCGGACGCCGTCCTCCAGGTGGCCGGGCACGCCGTCGAGCCGCTGCCCGCGGCCTCCGGCGGCGGCCGCCTGTCCGTCCTCACCGACACCCGCCTCGACGGGTCCAGCGGCCTGCTCACCTGGTTCGGCGGGCCGCCCGCCCGCACCCTCGACCTCACCGTCGGCAACGTCGGCACCGCCGCCGTCAAGAACCCCGTGTTCCAGATCGGCACCTCGCACGGCGTGTTCGCCCCGCAGTGGGAGGAACGCCAGTGGCACGGCACGATCCCGCCCGGCGGGAAGGCCCGCGTCAAGCTGCCGATCGAACTGTCCGCCGGGGCGCACGGCGACTACACCGTCTCGCTGAGGTACGCCGGCAAGGTCCTCGCCGAACAGCCCTGGGGCGTGGGCCGGCCCTGGGGCGTCACCCTGTTCTGGGCCCTGCTCTGCCTGGTCGTGCCGGCCGCGCTGTTCCGCGTCGGGATGGCCGTGGTGGACCGGGTACGGCCGCGCCGCCCGGGCGGGGTCCGCCACCGCGGCCCGCGTCTGTCCCGGCTCACCGTCCGGATGCCGGGATCGCGCAGCCCCGCGCCCGAACCGGCCTCCCCCGCGGTCCTGCCGTGGTTCACCCCCGACTCCGACCCGGGCACACCGGGCCGGCTCTCCGCACCGCACGACGACAACTCGGCGAGTCCTGCGACCTCGGCGAGCCCTGACACCCCAGCAAGTCCTGCGACTCCCACGAGTCCCACGACTCAGACCAGGAAGGGTTCCACGTGAGCAAGCCAAGGAGAGCCGCGCAGGCCGGTCCGCGTCGCGGCCGCAGAGCGGGCGCCGTCTGCGCCGCACTCGCGCTCGGCGGCGCGGGCGCCCTGCTCGGCGTGGCCGCCGCGCCCGCCCAGGCCGCCGAGGTGGCGTACGCGACCAGATGCGTCCCGCCCGCGGGCGTCGGCCTCGATCCCGTCGAGGGCACCGCCAAGGTGCAGATCACCGCCCCGGCCACCGCGAAGGTCGGCGACGAGGTGCAGGTGGTGTGGAAGTTCGTCCAGGCCGCCTCGAAGAACCCCGACCTCATCGACCTGCCGGCCGACTCCGTCCAGCCGTCCGGCACGCTCAAGGCGGCGGGCGCGCAGACCGCCGCCGTCGCGATGCAGGGCCCGCGCGAGAACCCCGCCATCCCCAAGGGCGGGGACATGGTGCTGTCCGACATGAAGGGCACCCTGAAGCTCACGACGCCCGGCACGGTCACCCTCACCCCGGACGCGTACGACGTCAACGTCATGTCGACGGACACCAAGTGCGCGCCCACGGAGGCCGTGCAGCCCGCGGCGACCATCGACGTGACGGCCGGGGAGGGGACGCCGACGCCGACCCCCACCCCCACTCCGACCCCCACCCCCACCCCGACCGGCTCCACCTCCCCGACGGCGACACCGACGACCACGCCGAGCGACGGGACGGGCACCGGGCAGACGGACTTCACCGGTAAGGAGGTCCAGGTGCCCTACGCGTGCAAGACGCCCATCGGCGACAAGGACGCGACCTCGCCCGTGCAGATCAACGCCAAGAAGAACGGCGGCAGTTACGACCTCACCGTGCAGTTCAAGAAGTCGGTGATGGACAGCCCGGCCGAGATCCCCGCGGACTCGGTCAAACCGTCGATGGAGGTGGTCCTGGGCGGCGCGGACACCGGCACCGTGCATGTGGAGGGGCCGACGAACTCGGCACCCATCAAGGCCGGCGACCCGATGACGATCCCCGACCTGACCGGCACCTACAAGCCGGGCGCCAGCGGTGAGTCGACCCTCTCCCCGGGTGTCCTGACGATCAAGGCCCTCGGCACGACCACGACGTGCACCCCCACGAAGGCCCTGGTCTCGCTGACCCTGGACACGACCCAGCAGGCGAGCGGCGCGTCCGGCGGTTCGTCCTCCTCCGGCGGCTCGGCCTCCGGCGGTACGTCGACCGGCGGCGGCCTGGCCGAGACGGGCGCCGGGGACCACGGCGCGCTCAAGGCCCTCGGCCTGGTGGCCGGCACGGCCGTGCTGCTGGGCGCGGCGGTCTTCACGTTCCTGCCCCGGCGGCAACCGCGCTGACCGGGCGGAGGGGACGGAAAGGGCCGCCGCACCGGGGTGCGGCGGCCCTTTCCGGGTGACCGGGCCGGCCGGTCCGGCGACCGGCCGGGACGTCAGCGGACGTCGCCCATCAGGCTCTTGACCTTGTTGCGGAACACGTACACCGCGACCCCGGCGAGCACCGCGAGGACGGCCTCCAGCGCCACGAAGCCGCTGCGGTCGAGGTTGACCCCGCCGACGGCCGGGTTGGACAGCAGCGCGGTGACCGAGTCGCCCGCGGTGACCGCGAGGAACCACACACCCATCATCTGCGAGGCGTACTTCGCCGGCGCCATCTTCGTGGTGACCGACAGGCCCACCGGGGACAGCGTCAGCTCGCCGAGCGTCTGGAGGAAGTAGATCGCGACGATCCACATCGCCGCGGCCTTGTGGCCGTCCCCGGCGATCGCCAGCGGGGCGAGGAAGAGGAAGAACGAGGCGCCGACCAGGGTCAGGCCCACGGCGAACTTCACCGCCGTGCTCGGCTCCTTGCCGCGCCGGTTCAGCCACAGCCACAGCCAGGCGAAGACCGGGGCCGCGGCCATGATCATGACCGGGTTGACCGACTGGTACCAGGAGACCGGGAACTCCCAGCCGAGGACGCTGTTGTCGGCCGAGGAGTCGGCGAAGATCGACAGCGTGGTGGCGCCCTGGTCGTAGATCATCCAGAAGACGGCCGCGGCCACGAAGAACCAGATGTACGCCGACACCCGCGACTGCTCGGTGGTGTCCAGGCCGCGGTCCCGCTTGATCCGGGCGATGACCCAGATCGGCACGATCAGACCGATGAGCGTGAGCGGGATCATCGCCCAGTTGAGCGTGAAGTGGCCGGAGAGGCCGACGGCGGCGTAGAAGACGCCGGCGGCGGCGAGCCAGGTCAGGCCCTTGCGCAGGACCGCCGACTTCTCCACGGGGGACATCGGCGTGGGCACGAGGTCGCTGCGGTCGCTCAGGTGGCGGCTGCCGAGCAGGAACTGGGCCAGACCCAGCGCCATGCCGAGCGCGGCCAGCGCGAAGCCGAAGTGCCAGTTGACCTTCTCGCCCACCGTGCCGATGACCAGCGGCGCGGCGAACGCGCCGGTGTTGATCCCGACGTAGAAGACGGTGAAGCCGCCGTCGCGGCGCGGGTCGTTCGGGCCGTCGTAGAGGTGACCGACCATCGTCGAGATGTTGGCCTTCAGCAGGCCCGAGCCGAGGGCCACCAGGGCCAGGCCGACGTAGAAGACACCGGCCTGGGGGATCGCCAGCGTCAGGTGGCCGAGCATGATGATCACGCCGGCCAGGGCGACCGTCTTGCGGGGGCCGAGGACACGGTCGGCGAACCAGCCGCCGGGCAGGGCGAGCAGGTACACCAGGGACACGTACACCGAGGCGATGGTGATCGCGGTCGCCGGGTCGAGGTGCAGGCCGTTCGGGGCCACCAGGTACAGCGGAAGCAGGGCCTTCATGCCGTAGTAGGAGAAGCGCTCCCACATCTCGGTCATGAAAAGGGTGGCCAGTCCGCGGGGGTGGCCGAAGAAGGTCTTGTCGGAACCGGGGGTGCCCGGAGTCACCGAATCCTTCGTCAGGCTGGACGCCATGGTCGTTCCTTGCTGGTCGGGACGCGCTCTCACGAGGAATGCGCGCCCGGTGGGGGGCGGCCGGCACCGGCCCGACCTGACGTCCGCCCCACGCCCACGGGGATGCCGCCCCGGATCGCGGGGCGGCGGACGACGGTCACCGGGATCCATGCCTCTGCGCGCGTCGATGCGCTGTGAGGCCCGGCCACAGGTCATTCCTTTCGAGGCCGGAGACAACCGGCCCGCACACAAAAGTGCCCCCCGGTGTCAAATGCCGCCAAAGGGCCTCACGGTGCTACAGGCGTGGATTCACCATACGGCAGGACAGAGCGGTAAATGAAAGGACTTGAGACGCGGATCACAGGTTTCGATGCAACCGCACGCACGATTCAAAGGTGTCTCTCAGCATCGCACCCATGAGGCGCAGGTTCGCGCCACGCTTCGCGGAGGCGGGGTGAAGGAAACGGGGCGGTGCGGCGACGGCGGGCCGGACGGACGAGTCCGGCTTGTCCGTAGGTAAGAACCACTGCCGTCGATCACACTCCAGCTCCGGTCGTCCGCGGACTACCATCAGCTCATGACCCGTGTACTGCTCGCCGAGGACGACGCGTCCATCTCGGAACCCCTGGCCCGCGCGCTGCGCCGGGAGGGGTACGAGGTCGAGGTGCGCGAGGACGGCCCCACCGCGCTCGACGCCGGTATCCAGGGCGGTATCGACCTGGTCGTGCTCGACCTCGGCCTGCCCGGCATGGACGGGCTGGAGGTGGCCCGCCGGCTGCGCGCCGAGGGCCTCGCCGTCCCGATCCTCATCCTGACCGCGCGCGCCGACGAGGTGGACACCGTCGTCGGACTCGACGCGGGCGCCGACGACTACGTCACCAAGCCGTTCCGGCTCGCCGAACTGCTCGCCCGCGTCCGGGCCCTGCTGCGGCGCGGCGCCGCCGAACCGCAGCAGCCGCCCGCCACCCACGGCGTGCGCATCGACGTCGAGTCGCACCGCGCCTGGATGGGCGACGAGGAGCTCCAGCTCACCGCCAAGGAGTTCGACCTGCTGCGGGTCCTGGTGCGCGACGCCGGCCGGGTCGTCACCCGCGACCAGCTGATGCGCGAGGTGTGGGACACCACCTGGTGGTCCTCCACCAAGACCCTCGACATGCACATCTCCTGGCTGCGCAAGAAGCTCGGCGACGACGCGGCCAACCCCCGCTACATCGCCACCGTGCGCGGAGTGGGCTTCCGGTTCGAGAAGAGCTAGCTCCCCGGGTCCGCGCGCCACGGCGGGCCCGGGTGCGCGCCCGCGCCCCGGGGCGCAGCCCGGCCCGGGGGCACACTGGTCGCCGTAACCCCACCGCCCGGAGGACCCCGTGCGCCGTCGTCTCATCCAGTCCACCCTGGCCGTGGTGCTCGTCGTGATCGCCGTCTTCGGCGTCTCCCTCGTCATCGTCGAGACCCGGACCATCAGCAACAGCGCCCAGGAACGCGTGGACTCCGAGGCGCAGCGGCTGGCCAGCATCGTGGACAGCCGACTGCTCAGCTCCGAGATCGTGGACGCGCAGATCCTCCGCGACCAGGTCGCCCAGGAACGCTACGCCGAGATCCGCGTCCCCGGGGAGACGACCATCGAGATCGGCACCCGGCCCACCGGTGACGTCATCCGCGGCCGGGCCGACGGCGAGGAGGGCGAGACGGTCAGCGTCGAGGAGCCCCGCTCCTCCGTGACCCGCGAGGTCGGCCGCACCCTGCTGATCATCGGGCTGGTGGCGCTGCTCGCGGTGGTGGCCGCCGTGCTCCTCGCGATCCGCCAGGCCAACCGCCTCGCCTCCCCGCTCACCGACCTCGCGGAGACCGCCGAACGCCTGGGCTCCGGCGACCCCCGCCCCCGTCACAAGCGCTACGGCGTCCCCGAGCTGGACCGGGTCGCCGACGTCCTCGACTCCTCCGCCGAGCGCATCGGACGCATGCTGACGGCCGAACGCCGGCTCGCCGCCGACGCCTCCCACCAGCTCCGTACGCCCCTCACCGCGCTGTCCATGCGCCTGGAGGAGATCACCCTCACCGACGATCCGGACACGGTGAAGGAGGAGGCCAACGTGGCGCTGACGCAGGTCGAGCGGCTGACGGACGTCGTGGAACGGCTGCTGACCAACTCCCGTGACCCCCGCACCGGCAACGCCGTCTCCTTCGACCTCGACGAGGTCATCCAGCAGCAGCTCGCCGAGTGGCGCCCCGCCTACCGCAACGTCGGCCGGGCCATCGTCAGCTCCGGCAAGCGGCACCTCCAGGCGGTCGGCACACCGGGCGCGGTAGCCCAGGTGCTGGCCGCGCTGATCGAGAACTCCCTGATGCACGGCGGCGGCACCGTGGCGCTGCGCACCCGCGTCATCGGCAACCAGGCCGTCGTCGAGGTCACCGACGAGGGGCCCGGTGTCCCCGCCGACCTGGGGGCCCGCATCTTCGAGCGGACGATCAGCGGCCGCAACTCGACGGGCATCGGACTGGCGGTGGCCCGTGACCTCGCGGAGGCGGACGGCGGGCGGCTGGAGATGCTCCAGACCAAGCCGCCGGTGTTCGGGCTCTTCCTGTCCCGCACCCCGCTGAAGAAGCCGGCGGTGGCGCCGGAGGACGAGGAACCGACAGTGCGGTAGGGGTGGCGCCGAGGGCGCCCGGGCCGGGGTGCCGGTGGCCGTCCGGAGCGGGGGCGGTGGGTCAGCCCACGCGCTGGTGCGGCTTCTTGCCGGACGCCTTGTCCGTCCTGGCCGTCGCCTTCTCGGCCGCCCGCTCCAGGAACGACTCCGCGCTCGCCACCGCCTCCCTGGCCGGCAGCGCC
Organism: Streptomyces sp. NPDC005574; assembly: GCF_040605435.1. Lineage (NCBI taxonomy): Bacteria > Bacillati > Actinomycetota > Actinomycetes > Kitasatosporales > Streptomycetaceae > Streptomyces > Streptomyces sp. NPDC005574. The sequence continues at coordinate 41,503 of NZ_JBEXCW010000042.1, read as the reverse complement.
CGGAACACCCAGCTGCGGTACGACCAGAACCGGAACAGCGTGGCGACACCGATGCCGACGAACTTGAACACGTTGCTCTGCAGCGGGCTGTCCCAGCCGAAGCCGTACGTCGCCGTGTAGAGCACGCCGTTCTCGATGACCAGGCCGATCAGGCTGAACAGCAGGAACAGGGCCAGTTCCCTGGTGCGCCCGCTCTTGTCGCGGTCCCGGTAGGTGAAGTACCGGAAGCCGACGTAGTTGGAGACGATCGAGACGACCGTGGCGATCACGCTGGCCCGGACGACGGGGAGGTCGGTCGTGTGCCGGACCAGGTTGAAGACGAGCAGGTTGACCAGGACACCGACCCCGCCCACCGCGCCGAACTTCGCGATCTCACGCGTCAGCCGGTCCAGGCGCTCGCGCGCCGCGCTGCGGGAGGTGGGGGGCCTCGTACGAGGCCCCGAGGAACTGCGTTCCATGGCTGTCCAGGCCCCTGTCTTCCGGTTTCGTCAACCCAGCCATGCTAACCACCCCCTCGCGCCGGCACCCGTCGATGAGGTCACAGCGCCGGGAAGAGAGCGGATACAGATCGGCAAGAGGCCGGGAAAGGACCGGTAAGAGCGGAAGTCCGGGGCGGGTGGGCGACCGGGCACGGGGCCCGCGCGAAGCCGTCAGAACGCCGTCGCGGGCCCGTCGGGAGGAGCGGAAACCGGACGCGGTGGCGCGGCCGATACCCTGGGGGCGTGACGTTCCCCCTAGTCGGCATGGTCGGCGGTGGCCAGCTCGCCCGTATGACACACGAGGCGGGCATCCCGCTCGGCATCAGGTTCAAGCTCCTCAGTGACACCCCGCAGGATTCCGCGGCGCAGGTCGTCGGCGATGTCGTCATCGGCGACTACCGCGACCTCGACACGCTGCGTGACTTCGCGCGGGGCTGCGACGTGATCACCTTCGATCACGAGCACGTCCCCACCGAGCACCTCAGGGCCCTGGAGGCGGACGGCATCCCCGTCCGGCCGGGCCCCGACGCGCTCGTGCACGCCCAGGACAAGGGCGTGATGCGCGCGAAGCTCACCGCGATCGGCGTGCCCTGCCCCCGGCACCGCCTCGTCAGCGACCCGGACGACGTGGCGGCCTTCGCCGCCGAGGGGGATGGGTTCCCCGTCGTCCTCAAGACCGTCCGGGGTGGCTACGACGGCAAGGGCGTGTGGGTCGTGGACTCCGTCGCGGAGGCCGCCGAGCCGTTCCGCGCGGGCGTCCCGGTGCTCGCCGAGGAGAAGGTCGACTTCGTCCGCGAGCTGGCCGCCAACGTCGTACGGTCGCCGCACGGCCAGGCCGTGGCCTACCCGGTCGTCGAGTCCCAGCAGGTCAACGGCGTGTGCGACACCGTGATCGCGCCCGCTCCCGCTCTGGACGAGGCCCTGGCGCTGCGGGCCGAGGAGATGGCGCTGCGGATCGCCAAGGAACTCGGCGTCGTCGGCCACCTCGCCGTCGAGCTGTTCCAGACCCGCGACGGCCGCATCCTCGTCAACGAACTCGCGATGCGCCCGCACAACTCCGGCCACTGGTCGATGGACGGCGCGATCACCTCGCAGTTCGCCAACCACGTCCGGGCCGTCCTCGACCTGCCGCTCGGCGACCCGCGCCCGCGCGCCCGGTGGACGGTCATGGTCAACGTCCTCGGCGGCGACTACCCCGACATGTACTCCGCGTACCTGCACTGCATGGCCCGCGACCCCCAGCTGAAGATCCACATGTACGGCAAGGACGTGAAGCCCGGACGCAAGGTGGGCCACGTCAACACCTACGGCGACGACCTCGACGACGTGCTGGAGCGCGCCCGTCACGCTGCCGGCTACCTGAGAGGCACGATCACCGAATGAGCCCGACTGTTGGCATCGTCATGGGGTCGGACTCCGACTGGCCCGTCATGGAGGCCGCCGCCAAGGCCCTCGACGAGTTCGAGATCGCCTACGAGGTCGACGTCGTCTCGGCGCACCGCATGCCCCGCGAGATGATCACCTACGGCGAGCAGGCCGCGGACCGCGGGCTCAAGGTGATCATCGCGGGCGCGGGCGGCGCGGCCCACCTGCCCGGCATGCTGGCCTCGGTCACCCCGCTGCCGGTCATCGGCGTCCCGGTCCCGCTGAAGTACCTCGACGGCATGGACTCGCTGCTGTCGATCGTGCAGATGCCGGCCGGCGTCCCGGTGGCGACCGTCTCGGTGGCCGGCGCCCGCAACGCCGGTCTCCTGGCCGCCCGGATCCTCGCCGCCCACGACGAGGAACTCCTCGGCCGGATGCGGGAGTTCCAGCAGGAGCTCAACGACCAGGCCACCGAGAAGGGCAAGCGGCTGCGCGCCAAGGTCGACACCGGGTCCACCGGCGGCTTCGGCTTCGGGAAGTGACGCGGATGACCTCGCTCGACGAAGCCCGCGCACTGCTGGCCGAGTTCCCCGTCGCCGACGGGCACAACGACCTGCCCTGGGCCCTGCGCGAACAGGTCCGCTACGACCTCGACGCCCGCGACATCGCCGTCCACCAGAACGCCCACCTGCACACCGACATCCCGCGTCTGCGCGAGGGCGGCGTCGGCGCGCAGTACTGGTCGGTGTACGTGCGCTCGGACCTGCCCGGCGCGGTCACCGCGACGCTGGAACAGATCGACTGCGTACGGCAGTTGATCGCCCGCCATCCCGCGGACCTGCGCGCCGCGCTGACGGCCGCCGACATGGAGGCCGCGCGCGCCGAGGGGCGCATCGCCTCCCTCATGGGCGCCGAGGGCGGCCACTCCATCGACAACTCGCTGGCCACCCTGCGCGCCCTGGCCGCGCTCGGCGTGCGGTACATGACCCTCACCCACAACGACAACGTGGACTGGGCCGACTCGGCGACCGACGAACCCGCGGTCGGCGGTCTGTCGGCCTTCGGCCGCGAGGTCGTGCGGGAGATGAACCGTGAGGGCGTGCTCGTCGACCTCTCGCACGTGGCCGCGACGACCATGCGGGACGCGCTGGACACCAGCACCGCGCCGGTGATCTTCTCGCACTCCTCCGCGCGGGCCGTCTGCGACCACCCGCGCAACATTCCCGACGACGTGCTGGCGCGGCTGTCCGCCAACGGCGGCATGGCGATGGTGACGTTCGTGCCGAAGTTCGTGCTCCAGGCGGCCGTCGACTGGACGGCGGCGGCCGACGAGAACATGCGCGACCACGGTCTGCACCCGCTGGAGACCAGCGCGGAGGCGATGAAGGTCCACCGCGCCTTCGAGGAGACCAACCCCCGTCCCGTCGCGACGGTCGCGACGGTCGCCGACCACCTCGACCACATGCGCGAGGTCGCGGGCGTCGACCACCTCGGCATCGGCGGCGACTACGACGGCACGGCCTTCACCCCCGACGGCCTGTCCGACGTCTCCGGCTACCCGAACCTGATCGCCGAACTGCTGGACCGCGGCTGGTCCAGGACCGATCTGGCCAAGCTGACCTGGCAGAACGCGGTGCGGGTGCTGGGCGCGGCCGAGGACGTGGCCCGTGACCTCCGGGCCACCCGGGGGCCGTCCAACGCGACGATCGAGTCCCTCGACGGCTGACCGGACCACGCCGGACCCACCGCCGTCCCCCGGGCCCGCGCCCGTGCCGGGGGGACGGCGTCGGCGTACCCCCGAACGCCCCACCCACCAGGAAGCCACCCCGGCCCCGTGCGACGGTGACGGAACGGAGATCAGGACGATCACGCCGTAGCTCACGACGTACGGAGCCGCCATGGCAGACCTCCAGGACGAACTGCACACACCCCCAGAGGTCGACCCGTTCGACGAACCGGCCGAGCCCCGCCCGGACTCCCATGAGGCACGGCCGCACGCCGCGGGACCGGACGAGGCGCCCCTGGAGCGGGCCCACGCCCTCCTCGCCCTGCACCCCGTCGCCGACGGGTACAGCGGGCTGCCCTGGGCGCTGCGCCACCTGCACTGGTTCGACCTGGAGCTCGGCGAGTGCGCCGTCGACACGGACCTGCCGCGGCTGCGCGAGGGCCATGTCGGCGCTCTTCTGTGGTCGCTGCACCTGCCCGAGGGCCTGCGCGGCGAACGGGCCGTCGGCGCCACCCTGGACCAGCTCGACCTGGTGAGGACGGTGGTACGCAACCACCCCGAGGGGCTACGGCTGGCCGGCACCGTCGGCCAGATCACCGACGCCCGCAACTGCGGGCGCGTCGCCGTCCTGCTGGGCCCCGCCTCGGCCGCCTCGCTCGGCGACTCGCTGGGCATCCTGCGCTCCCTGCACGCCCTCGGCCTGCGCGCCCTGACCCTGACCGGGGCGTCCTGGGCGAGCGAGGCCGGCCTCACCCGGTTCGGCGAGGAGGTGCTGCGCGAGATGAACCGGCTCGGTGTCCTCGCCGACCTCTCCGGCGCCTCCGCCGACACGATCCGGCGGGTCCTGGCCGTCTCCAAGGCGCCGGTGCTGTGCACCCGCTCCGCCGCCCGCGCCCTGCGTCCGCACCCGGCGAACCTCCCCGACGAACTGCTCGTCGAACTGGGCGCCGCCAAGGGTCTGTGCATGGTGCCGCTGACCGCCGAGCAGACCGGCACGACCGTCCGCGACGTCGCCGACCACCTCGACCACGTCCGCGCGCTGGCCGGGGCGCAGTGCGTGGGCCTCTCCGGCACCTACGACGCCGGCACCGCCCACCCGCGGGAGCTCCGGGACGCCTCCCGCTATCCGCACCTGGTCGCCGAGCTGCTCCGCCGGGGCTGGTCGGAGACCGACCTCGCCCTGCTGACCTGGGAGAACGTGCAGCGGGTGCTGCGGGACGGCGAGTTCACGGCCCGCGCCGCACAGATGCGACGTGAGCCGTCGACCGCGAAGATCGCCGACCTCGACGGGTGACGGGAGCCATCTCGTCGCGCGCCCCCGTCCACCCGGCCCGTTCGCTCAGTCCCGCTCGATCCGGCACAGGCAGAACGGATGCCCCGCCGGATCGGCGTACACCATGAAGTCCTTCTTCTCTCGGTCCTCCAGGTCCAGTGGCCGCGCGCCCAGCGCCAGCACCCGCTCGTGCGCCGCGTCCATCTCCTCCCAGGTGGACCCGGCGTCGAAGTCGAGGTGGAACTGCTGCGCGTTGCGGTCGGCCCGGGGCCACTCGGGCGGGGTCAGCCCGGGTGCCCGCTGGAAGGCGAGCCGTGGCCCGTCCGGGACGGCGAGGACGACCCAGTCGTCGTCCTCGGCCGTCGGCGTGCCGCCGCCGACCTCGGCGTAGAACGCGGCGAGCGCGCGCGGGTCGGGGCAGTCGACGACGACGGAACGCAGCCGGGCCACGGTTGCCATGAAGATGTCCTTCCTGTTCAGGAGGCACAGAGGCAGAACGGGTGCCCCGCCGGATCCGCGTAAACCCGGAAGCTGCGCGAGCGGTCCTCGACGTCCAGCGGCTTCGCGCCGAGCGCCAGGACGCCCCTCTCGGCCTCGTCCAGGTCCTCGACCGTCAGGTCCAGGTGGAACTGCTGCGAGGCGTCGGGCGCGGGCCACTTCGGCGGTACGTGTCCGGGGGCGGCCTGGAAGGCCAGCGACCGTCCGCCGGGCAGCCTCAGGTCCACCCAGTCCTCCTGGTCCTCGACGGTGCCGCCCAGCACCTCGGCGTAGAAACCGGCGAGCGCGCGCGGGTCGGGACAGTCCAGGACGACGTCTCCGAGTTTGGCGAGTGCCATGACCTTCTCCTCCGTAGTGGATGCGGTGGGTTGCCGTGTTACCTGTAGGAGCGGGTAGCCAGTAACCGTTACCTGATGCTTGCGCATGGGGGGTAACGTCGCAAGGGGATTCGGAAGGTAGCGTGCAGCCATGAGTGAGAGAGCCCCGGCGCCGGGGGGCCTGGAGCTGGTGGAGTCCCTGGTCAACACGGTGGACCTGGAGTCGGGCGCCGACTCGCTGGACTCGGCCGAGGGCCGGGCGCGGCTCGGGCTCGGCGAGGACGAGGTGGCCGGGGCACGCGAGCTGCGCGAGTCGCTGCGCGCCGTGCTGCTCGCCCACGCCGGCCACCCGCCGCACCGCGCGGTGACCCCGCTGGGCGAGCTGCTCGCCCGGGCCCCGCTGCTGCTCGCCGTCGACGCCCGGGACGGCTCCGCCCACCTCGCCGCCGCCGACGGACGGGCTCTGCACTCCCGCGTCGCGGCGGCCGTCGCCGAGGCGCTCGTCGCCGGCACCTGGACCCGGCTGAAGGCCTGCGAGGCGGTGACCTGCCACTGGGCGTACTACGACCGCAGCCCGGCCGGACGCGGCCGCTGGTGCTCCATGTCGGTGTGCGGGGCCCGCGAGAAGATGCGCCGGTACCGGGCCAAGTAGGCCCCCTGGCGGGGGAGTTGAGCGGCCGCCCCGCAGAGCTCAGCCGGGTGGTGCAGAATGCAGCCAGACGCCGGTTCGGCCGACTGAGCCTCGGCCGAACCGGCGTCGCCCGCGTGCGGGGGCGAGCCGCCCGACTCCTGTGCCGCCGTCGCGTGCGCGGCGGTGCCGTGCGCCGACGCCGTGTCGCTCACGCGTCTGTGCGCGCGGCCGGACCGCGCAGGCGCTCGTGCCGTACGGCCCGACCGCGCACCCCCGGTCCCTGCGCCCGGCCCGTCGTACCGTCCGCCTATGCCGTGGGGCGGCCCATCGCCCGGTAGCGCCAGCCCGCGCGGCGCCACACCTCGGGGTCGAGGGCGTTGCGGCCGTCGAGGACGACTCGTGCCGCCGCCACCTCGCCCAGCGCCGCCGGGTCCAGCTCGCGGAACTCCCGCCACTCCGTCAGGTGCAGGACCACGTCCGCGCCGCGCACGGCCTCGACCGCCGAGTCGGCGTAGCCGAGGGTCGGGAACAGCCGGCGGGCGTTGGCCATGCCCTTGGGGTCGTAGACCGTCACCTGCCCGCCCTGGAGGTGGATCTGCCCGGCGACGTTGAGCGCGGGCGAGTCCCGGACGTCGTCCGAGTCGGGCTTGAAGGTGGCGCCGAGCACGGCGACCCGCTTGCCCAGGAATGGCCCGCCCCCCAGCACCTGCCGGGCCAGCTCCACCATCTGGCCGCGCTGGCGCATGTTGATCGAGTCGATCTCGCGCAGGAAGGTCAGCGCCTGGTCGGCGCCCAGCTCACCGGCGCGCGCCATGAAGGCACGGATGTCCTTCGGCAGACAGCCGCCGCCGAACCCGATGCCGGCGCGCAGGAACTTCCTGCCGATCCGGTCGTCGTAGCCGATCGCCTCCGCGAGCTTGGCCACGTCGCCGTCCGCGGCCTCGCACACCTCGGCCATGGCGTTGATGAAGGAGATCTTGGTGGCGAGGAAGGAGTTCGCCGAGGTCTTCACCAGCTCGGCGGTCGGGAAGTCGGTGACGATGAACGGCGTGCCCTCGCCCACCGGCGTCACGTACACCTCGCGCAGCAGCTTCTCGGCCCGCTCGCTGCGCACCCCGACGACGATCCGGTCCGGGTGCAGCGTGTCGTCCACCGCGAAGCCCTCGCGCAGGAACTCCGGGTTCCAGGCCAGCTCGGCGTCCCCGCCCGCGGGCGCGTGCTCGGCGAGGTAGGCGGCCAGCCGGTCCGCGGTGCCGACCGGCACGGTGGACTTGCCGACGACCAGGGCGGGACCCCTGAGGTGCGGCGCGAGCGAGGCGAAGGCGGCGTCGACGTAGGACATGTCACTGGCGTACTCGCCGTGCCGCTGCGGAGTGTTCACGCAGACGAAGTGGACGTCGCCGAACTCGCCGACCTCGGCCCAGTCCATGGTGAAGCGCAGCCGCCCGCTGGAGCCCTCGACGCCGGCGACGTGCTTGCGCAGCAGGTCCTCGAGTCCGGGCTCGTACATCGGCACCCGGCCCTGCTGGAGCAGCTCGATCTTCTCGGGCACGACGTCGAGCCCCAGCACCTCGAACCCCAGCTCGGCCATGGCGGCGGCGTGCGTGGCGCCGAGGTAGCCGGTGCCGATCACGGTGATCTTGAGGCTCATGGATGCTCCAGAGGGGGGACGTCTGCCGCTGCGGTGCCTGATCCTAGTAGGGGGCGTGAGCGGGCCCCGCGACGGGCAACTTCCCCCTTGTCGCCAAGCTCACGTATCACTCGCGTGGGCAGGCCCCTAAAATTTGGGTTACTTAACGGTAATTAGCGCGAGCACCGCAGCGTCTTTGGAGCGTGAGACACCTTGGCCGGATCGGCTGACTTCGACCTGTACCGCCCGTCCGAGGAGCACGACATGCTCCGCGACGCCATCCGCTCGCTGGCCGAGGCGAAGATCTCGCCGTACGCCGCCGCGGTGGACGAGGAAGCCCGCTTCCCGCAGGAGGCGCTCGACGCGCTGGTGGCCGCCGACCTGCACGCCGTTCACGTGCCCGAGGAGTACGGCGGCGCCGGCGCCGACGCGCTGGCCACCGTGATCGTGATCGAGGAGGTCGCCCGCGCCTGCGTGTCCTCCTCGCTGATCCCCGCGGTGAACAAGCTGGGCTCGCTCCCGGTGATCCTCTCCGGCTCCGAGGACCTGAAGAAGAAGTACCTGTCGCCGCTGGCCAAGGGCGACGCGATGTTCTCGTACTGCCTCTCCGAGCCGGACGCCGGTTCGGACGCGGCGGGCATGAAGACGAAGGCCGTCCGCGACGGCGACTCCTACGTCCTCAACGGCGTGAAGCGCTGGATCACCAACGCGGGCGTCTCCGAGTACTACACGGTGATGGCGGTCACCGACCCCTCGAAGCGGAGCAAGGGCATCTCCGCCTTCGTCGTCGAGAAGTCGGACGAGGGCGTCTCCTTCGGCGCCCCGGAGAAGAAGCTCGGCATCAAGGGCTCCCCGACCCGCGAGGTTTACCTCGACAACGTCCGCATCCCGGCGGACCGCATGATCGGCGCGGAGGGCACCGGGTTCGCCACCGCGATGCAGACCCTGGACCACACCCGCATCACCATCGCCGCCCAGGCCCTCGGGGTGGCCCAGGGCGCCCTGGACTACGCCAAGGGTTATGTGCGCGAGCGCAAGCAGTTCGGCAAGCCGATCGCCGACTTCCAGGGCATCCAGTTCATGCTCGCCGACATGGCCATGAAGGTGGAGGCCGCGCGGCAGCTGACGTACGCGGCGGCGGCCAAGTCCCAGCGTGGCGACAGCGACCTCACCTTCCAGGGCGCGGCCGCCAAGTGCTTCGCCTCGGACGTGGCGATGGAGGTCACCACCGACGCGGTGCAGCTGCTCGGCGGGTACGGCTACACCCGGGACTACCCGGTCGAGCGGATGATGCGCGACGCGAAGATCACGCAGATCTACGAGGGCACCAACCAGGTCCAGCGGATCGTGATGGCGCGGAACCTGCCGTAACCCGGCGCACGCCTCCACATCCGGCACAGCGGCCCCCGGCGTCACGCCGGGGGCTTCCGTGTGCCCGGCCGGTCCCGTCCGTCCTGTGGCGGAGGGGGCCGTGCGGGCGTAGGACGGGTAGGGCAAGGGGCTTCCCCCGAGCCCCCTCACCCCCAGGAGGAGCCATGCAGCAGCCCACCACGGCCACCATGACCAAGGAGATGCAGGACTGCGTCGAGGCGTGCATGTCCTGCCACAGCGTCTGCGAGGAGACCATGAGCTCCTGCATGCAGATGGGCGGCCAGGCCCAGATGCAGATCATGCGCGCCCTCATCGACTGCTCCGAGATGACCCGCATCTGCTCGGACATGATGATGCGCCGCTCGCCGATGTCGGCCGAGATGTGCGCGTTGTGCGCCCGGGCCTGCGACATGTGCGCCGAGGCGTGTATGTCCATGCCGGACGATCCGCAGATGATGCGCTGCGCGCGGGCGTGCCGCGCGTGCGCGGACATGTGCCGCACGATGGCGGGCGCCACCACGATGTGACCCGACGCCTGAACGACGTCAGGGGCGCCTCCACGGGCGCCCCTGACGTCGTGCCTGACCTGGATGGCCGTCCAGGTCAGGCACACGCCGCGCGGTGGTGTCCCGCGCGGCGGCGAGCTCGGCGGCGATCCGCGGCCCGTGGTCCGGACCGGTCCGGCGCAGTCCGGCTCAGTTGCCGGAGACCGTCACCTTCTCGTCGTTGTTCAGCTCGTTCACCAGCGTCTTGACCTTCGCCTTGTCCCAGAGGAGGTTGCCGCCGCTGGAGCCCGAGATCGGCATGTTCATGGAGGTGCCGTCGCCGCCGTTGACGCCCTTCATCGCGAAGAACATCGACCCCAGGTCGTACAGCCCCATGTCCTTGTCGACGATCAGGGTGTCCAGGCCCGCGCTCATCGTCGGGTAGAGCTTGAAGGGGTTCAGGACGGTCGACGGGGTCGCCACCTGGTGGGCGAGGGCGGCCAGGAACTTCTGCTGGTTCTTGGTGCGCTCCAGGTCGGAGGCCGCGAAGGCGTGCCGGGTGCGGACGAAGGCGAGCGCCTCCTCGCCGTTCAGGGTCTGCTTGCCCGCCTTGAAGTCGGCGCCCGAGTACTTGTCCTTGAACGCCTTGTCGATGGTGATGTCGACGCCGCCGACCGCGTCCACGATGCTCGCGAACCCGGCGAAGCCGATCTCGACGTAGTGGTCGATGCGCAGCCCGGTGTTGAACTCCACGGCGCGCACCAGCAGCGTCGGCCCGTCCTCCGCGTAGGCCGCGTTCAGCTTGACGTGCCGGCCGGTGCCCTTGAAGGTCTTGCCGGACTCCGAGCCGACGTACGTCGGGATCTCCACGTCGGAGTCGCGCGGCAGCGAGATGAGGGTGTCGCCGTTGCCGCCGACGTGCAGGATCATCATCGAGTCGGTGCGCTTGCCGTCGGCGGAACCGGTGTGCAGGTTCTTCTTCTCCGCGGTGGACAGGCCCTCGCGGCTGTCGGAGCCAACGATCAGGTAGTTGGTGCCGTCGCCCCCGTCGGGCCGGTCGACGACCTTGGAGAGGTCGACCTCCCGCTTCAGCTTGGAGTCGGCCCAGAAGTACGTGGCGACCGTCGTCACGACCAGCACCGTCACCACGGTGATCGCCGTCCACTTGATGCGGCGCCGCCAGTCCGGTGCGGGACGGGGGCCGCGGCCGGCCGGTCCGCCGGGACCACCGCCGCCGGGCGACCCGTAGACGTGGCCGGTGTTGTAGCCGTTGTCATAGGGGTCGCCGTAGCCGCCGTCGTGGCCCTGGCCGTCGACGTACGTCGGCTGCTGCGGTACCCCGCCGCCGTACGGCGGTGCCGCGGGCTCGCGGCGGACCTGCCGCATGACACGGGCACTCTCGGGCTGCGCGTTCGCGCTGCCGCGTCCGTAGCGGTTGTCACGGTCGTCGCGGGACCGTCCCTCGGGCCAATCGTTCATGGGCCCCAGTGTGCAGGGCAGTGGTATGTGCCTTACAAGGTTCGTCGGAAAATCAGGGCAGTGCTGTTGCCAAGCTGACACAAATTCCCCGATTGTCACCTCGGCATAAGGTGGGGGCCATGACAGACCAGGCCCCCGCCGCGGAGCCGGCAGCCGCGGACCTCCCCGGCAAGCCCACCTCGGCGTCCCGCACCACGCTCAGCCACATCATGACCCACGCCGACACCAACCTCCTGGGCACCGTGCACGGCGGCGTGATCATGAAGCTGGTCGACGACGCGGCCGGCGCGGTGGCGGGCCGGCACAGCGGCGGGCCCGCGGTCACCGCTTCCATGGACGAGATGGCGTTTTTGGAGCCGGTCCGCGTCGGTGACCTGGTCCATGTGAAGGCCCAGGTCAACTGGACCGGCCGGACCTCCATGGAGGTCGGTGTCCGGGTCCTGGCGGAGCGCTGGAACGAGTCCACCCCGCCCACCCAGGTCGGCTCCGCCTACCTGGTCTTCGCGGCGGTGGACGCCGACGGCAAGCCGCGCCGGGTACCGCCGGTGGTCCCGGAGACCGAGCGGGACGAGCGGCGCTGCCAGGAAGCCCAGATCCGCCGGACCCACCGCCTGGCCCGGCGCCGCGCGATCATGGAACTGCGGGAGAAGCGCGCCGCCGAGGGCCTCGCGGACTGACGGTCACGGCCTCCCGGCGGCACCGCCTGCCCGGCCGCACCGCCCTCCCGCACCGCCCTCCCTCACGTGCAGCCCACCTGGTCGCCGGTGGCGGCCCCGAACTCGCCCTGGTAGGCGTTGTCGGCCCGCACCTTGCGGACCTGCCTGAAGTCGGTCCCCGCGACCACCTTCAGGACCGCTCCCTGTCCCTTCACCGCCCGCAGCTCGCTGCCCGGCAGCGCCGCCGCCAGCGACTTTGCGGAACGGTCCCAGCGGGGGTCGTAGGCCACGACGGTCCGCCGGGTGGAGCGGTCGGGCGCCCTGGTCGGCACCCGGGTCGTGCGGAAGCCGGTGGCCGCGAGCGCCGCGTCGACCCGCTTGCCGAGCCCTTCCGTGGCGGTCCCGTTCTCCACCTGGACCAGGATCTGCTGCGGGGCCACATCCACCCGCTGGACCCGGCTCCTGGGCCGGTGCGCGGCCAGCGGCTGGTCCTCGCGCAGCGCCCGGAAGAGCCGCCCGGCCCTGTCGGCGTCCCACTTCAGGGTCGAGCCGACGCCCTTCACGAGGTAACCCATCTGCCCGATCGGCACGGTCGTGAACTCCGACGAGGAGGGCGAGAAGTTGCGCATCGCCCGCCCGAGGTCGAGGAGTTCACCCGTGCCGAAGCCCTTGTCGGCTCGTACCGAGCCGAGCACCGCCCGGGTGACGTCCCGGAACCGCATCGGGTTCAGCAGCACCCCCGAGGAGGTCGCCCGCTCGATGAGACCGGCCAGGAACCGCTGCTGGCGCTGCATGCGGCCGAGGTCGGAGGCGCCGTCGACGTGCCGCGAGCGGACGTACTGGAGGGCCTGTCCGCCGCGCAGGGTGTGCCGGCCGGCCGGCAGGTCCAGCCCGGTGTAGGTGTCCCTCAGCGGCTCCGCGGTGCAGATCTGGACCCCGCCGAGCACGTCCACGGTCCGCATGAAGGTGGTGAAGTCGACCTCCAGGTAGTGGTCGATCTTCACGTGGGTCATGTCCTCGACCGTGCGCACGGTCAGCTGCGGACCGCCCTCCGCGTACGCCGCGTTGAGTTTGATGGGGTGCCCGGCGTGCTGCCTGCCGGAGACCTGGTCGACATGCGCGGGCGTCATGGCGTAGGAGTCGCGGGGCAGGCTCACCACGCTCGCGCGCTCCCGGTCCTCCGAGATGTGCACGATCATGATCGTGTCGGTGCAGTGGCAGGGGGCGCCGCCGAGCCGGTATCTGCGCCGGTCCTGCTCGGTGATGCGGTCGCGGCCGTCGGTGCCGACCAGCAGCACGTTCATGCCGTTGCCGGCCTGCGGCCGGTTCTTCATGTCCTTGAACGGGTCGACCCGTTCGATGCCGGCGTCGAGGCTGGTGACGACCGCGTGCCCGATGCCGGCCGAGGCGAGCACCACGACGGACAGCGTGGTCACCGCCCGCATGGCCCAGCGGGGCTTCCTGCGCCGTACGGGCGGATGCGGCGCACCGGCGGGCCGGGGTCGGCGCTGCGGGGGTCGGGCTGGTGAGCCGGGCGGCGTGGGCATGGGGGAACACCTCCGCGAGGGCCGTACGTGGGATCCTGAGCACCGTAGGCCCATACGATCTGCGGACCGGGCGCCGCTCCGGGCGGCGCGCACCGCTGTCCCCCGTTCGCGGTAACGTGATCCCCCTATGAACGCCAAGCCCGACGTGCGTCCCCCCGCCGTATCTGTGATCATGCCCGTCCTCAACGAGGAGCGGCATCTGCGCGGAGCCGTCCAAGCGATCCTCGCGCAGGAGTACGACGGCGAGATGGAGGTCGTGATCGCCCTCGGTCCCTCCACGGACCGCACGGACGAGATCGCCGCCGAGCTCGTACGGGAGGACCCGCGCGTCCACACCGTGCCGAACCCCACCGGCCGCACCCCCGCCGCCCTCAACGCCGCGATCAAGGCATCCCGGCATCCGGTCGTCGTCCGCGTCGACGGGCACGGCATGCTCTCGCCGGACTACATCACCACCGCCGTACGGCTCCTGGAGGAGACCGGCGCGCAGAACGTCGGCGGCATCATGCACGCCGAGGGCGAGACCGACTGGGAGCACGCCGTCGCCGCCGCCATGACCTCGAAGATCGGGGTCGGCAACGCCGCCTTCCACACCGGCGGCCGGGCCCAGCAGGCCGAGACGGTCTACCTGGGTGTGTTCCGGCGCGAGGCGCTGGAGCAACAGGGCGGCTACAACGAGGAGTTCATCCGCGCCCAGGACTGGGAGCTGAACTTCCGCATCCGTGAGGCGGGCGGCCTGATCTGGTTCTCGCCGGAGTTGAGGGTGTCCTACCGGCCGCGGCCGAGCGTGCAGGCCCTCGCCAAGCAGTACAAGGACTACGGCCGCTGGCGGCACGTCGTCGCCCGCTACCACGAGGGTTCCATCAACCTGCGCTACCTCGCCCCGCCGGCCGCCGTGTGCGCGATCGCGGCCGGCCTGGTCGTGGGCGTCGCGCTCACGCCCTGGGGTCTGGTGGTCCCGGGCGGCTACCTCGCGGTGATCGCGGCCGGCTCCGCCCTCACCGGCAAGGGGCTGCCGCTCAGGGCGCGCCTGCGGATACCGGTCGCGCTCGTCACCATGCACATGTCGTGGGGCTGGGGCTTCCTCACCAGCCCCAGGTCACTGGCGAAGCGGGTCATCGCCTCCCGCCGCCCCGCGGTGCTCGCCTCCAACTGAGCGCGCCCTCGCGGCGCTTGGCTCCAACTGGGCGCGCCCTCGCGGCTGCTCAGCTCCAACTGGGCGCCGTCGCACGGTAGTCAGTCACCTGGGCGCCGTCGCGCGACAGTCAGCCGCCTGAGCGCCGTCCCGCGGTGCCCGGCGCCGACCGGGCGCCGCGGGACGGCTGTTCGCGGTGGTCGCTACCAGCGGTAGGGCTTGTAGACGTCCATGCACTTCTTCTCCGAGCCGTTGATGGCGTCGGCGTTGCCGGGCAGGTCGCCCGCAGCGGGCTTCTTCTGCTTCGGGTAGGCCGTCCCGGTGCGCCAGTCGGCTCCCACGACGAGCGTGACACCCGAGACGTCGGTCGACTTCTTCACCGAACTCAGCGGTATCCCCAGCGACTTGGCGACCGCCTGGGCGTCGCCCTCCAACTCGGCGCTCGGGTAGCGGACCACGGTGTGGTCCTCGGACAGTCCCGCGGTCGTGTCCGTCGCCGCCCTGGTGAAGCCCTTCTCCGCCAGCCGTTGGGCGATCTCCCGGGCACGGCCGGAGACCGGGCCGAGCGTGGAGGTGGCGGTGGCGTTGCGCACCGCGACACCGATCTCGCCGTCCGCCGCGGCCGGGTCCTTCGACGCCTTCCCCTCGTCCGACGCTCCGGAGCCCTTCGCGTCCGAGCCCTTGCCCTTGTCGTCGAAGGCCACGTCGTCGCGGAGCATCGCCCACACCTTCTCGGCGTTGGCTCCGTCCGGCACCACGTGGTTGCGGTCCAGGCTGTCCTCGACGACCGGCATGGTCGTCATCGTGATGCGGTTCGTCGGCACCGTCTTCAGCTGCATGCCGAGGTCGTAGAGCTTCTTGACCGTGCCGATCTCCTCGGACACCGTCAGCGACCTGGTGGCCGACTCGGCCAGGTTCATCAGCCGCCCGGTGTCGGTGAAGACGTTCTGGCTCTTGAGCGTGCGGATCATCGAGTTCATGTACATGTGCTGGGCCCGCGCGCGCAGCAGGTCGCTGCCCCAGGCATGCCGGGTGCGCAGCCACTGCAGGGCCTGCTTGCCCTTGACCTTCTTCGAGCCCGCCGTCAGCTTCAGGCCCGAGCCGCCGGCCACGCCGGGCAGCGGGCGGTCCCACACGTTCTGGTTGACGCAGACCTCGACCCCGCCGATCGCGTCCGCCATGCTCACCACGCCCGCGAAGTCGATCGTCATCCAGTGGTCGATGTAGACCCCGGTGAGGTTCTCCCAGGTGGCGAGCGTGCAGCCGGCGCCGCCGCGGCCGAGCGACTCGTTGATGATGCGGTTGGTCGCCGGGTAGGTCTGGCCCGTCTTCGGGTCCTTGCACTTGGGGATGTCGACGCGGGTGTCCCGCGGGATGCTCACCACGGCGGCGCTCTTGCGGTCCGCGGACAGGTGGATGAGCATCTGGACGTCGCCCAGCGGCGGTCCGTCGCGGTCGTCCTTGCCGCCGCCCAGCGCCACGTTGGCGTCCGAGGCGCGGCTGTCGGAGCCGATCAGCAGGATGTTGACGGGCGTCTGCCCGGCGGCGTTCGCGTCCGACCTGCGTGCCTTGGAGTCGCCGCTGCTGCGCTGGCCCTTCTCGATGTTTCCGTTGAGGTGCTCGTAGTAGAGGTATCCGGCGCCGGCCGTCCCGAGTATCAGCACCGCCAGCGTCGTCGCGGACCAGCGCAGCACCCGGTGCTTGCGGCGCGGCGCCACCCGGCGTCTGCCGTGTCCGCCGCCGTCGCCTCCGCTGCCACCCCCCGTGGTCCCGCCGCCGCTGCCGCCGCCCGCCCGCACTGGTCGACGGCCGTGCGGAACGCCGTGGCGCGTCCCTTCCCCCTGCACACTGTTCTGCGTCACTCTCCCCGTCCTCCCACCCCTGGCCGCGTCCGAAGACATGACCTCGCGCCCATGCAACGGGCCTGCCGTACGTCCCCTTAGACGTACGGCAGGCCCGTCAGGTCACCTCAGGAACTCAACTGGCGCACTTGACCTCGTTGGCCGTGGACTTGTCCACGTCCGGCGCCGCCGAGGAGGCGTCGAGCTTCACCCCGGCGCCCTTGAAGTCCTTGCCCAGGGTCAGTGTCATCGTCGGCAGGCCCTGGGAGTTGGTCACGCTCTCGCCGACCTTCATCGCGGAGCCGGACAGCCCCATGATGGCGGCGAGCCGGCGCGCCTGGGCCGCCTGGGCGGGAGCGTACTCCAGGCGCGTCTTCGCCAGGGCCGCCTCCGCGTTGCCCGCGTTCTCCGACTTGGTGACGCCCTCGTCGTTCTGCAGCCAGGCGAGGGTCTCCTGGGCGCTGCCGGCCGCGGCGCCGCCGTTGAAGACGCGCACGCGCACCTCGGACGCGTCGGACCTGGTGCCCTTGAGCCGGGCGGCGACGGCGGCCTTCTCCTTCTTCTTCTGCGCCTTCACCGCGGTGAGGGACACGTCGTCCTTGATGGTCCGGAACAGTGCGGGCGCCTTGTCCTCGTTCAGGACGACCGTGGCCTTCACCGTCTCGGCCGGGTTGTCGAGCACCGGCACCGTGGTGAACGACAGGTTCTTGGTGTTCAGCTTGCCGAGCTCCAGACCCAGGTCCTTCAGCTTGCCGATGCTGTCCAGCTGGGAGTCGACGGTCAGCGCCTTCGTGCCGGCCTCCGCCAGCTTGATCATCTTCGTGGGACTGGTGAGCGTGTCGTTCGACTTCAGCTTGCGCATGAGCGAGCTGAGGAACTGCTGCTGGATCTGGATGCGGCTCAGGTCGCCTCCGAAGCCCACCGAGTGCCGGGTGCGCACGAACGCCAGCGCCTGCTCGCCCTCGATGTTGTGCGTGCCCTTGGACAGCTTCAGGTGCGAGTCCGCGTCGTCGATGTCCTTGGCGAGGCACACCTCGACGCCGCCCACCGCCGACGTCAGCGTCTTGACGGCGTTGAAGTCGGCGACGATGAAGTTGTCCGGGGTGATCCCGGTCAGCTCCGTCACCGTGCGCATGGTGCAGCTGGGCGTGCGGTCGGCCTGGCCGAGGCTGGTGTTGAAGCGGACGTTCTCGCTGCCCCCGATGACCTTCGTGGTGCCGTCTTTCTGCTGGGTCTGGCAGTCGGGGACGTTCACGATCAGGTCGCGCGGGATGCTGAGCGCGGTCGCGTTCGTACGGTCCTTGGAGACGTGCAGCAGGATCGTGGTGTCGGCGTGTCCCACGCTGTTGGCGTCGCCGTAGCCCGCGTTGCCCGAGCCGGTGCGCTTGTCGGTGCCGATCAGCAGGAGGTTGATGGCCTTGTCCTTGCTGAAGCCACCGGTGCTCGCGCCGTCGTCGGACACGGACTGGATGTTGCCGTTGAGGTGCTCCAGGTAGAGGTAGGCCGCTCCGGCGGTGCCCACCAGCACGAACGCCATGATGCCGCCGGTCCACAGCAGCGTCTTCTTGGCCTTCGACTTCTTCTGCACCGGCCGGCGTCCGCGCCGGCCGGGCGGCGGTTCCTCGGGCGCGCCACGCCGTCGGCGCGGCGGCGGCACCTCACGTCCGGGGAGCGTCTCGGTGTCCCGTCCCGGCGCGGCCGTACGGCCGCGGGCGCCGGCGCCCGCGGGGGCAGGTCTGGCCGCCCGACGTGGTCCGGGCACCGCCGATCGCGGTGCGGAGGGAGCCAGTCGCAGTTCGTATTCGCCGGTGTCCGGGTTGATAACCCACTGGTCTGCGGGGTCGATGTCGTCCGCCCGCCCACGGCCTTGCGCGTCCACGGTTGTCTGAATCCTCCGTCGGGGCCACGCGGCGCCAGTTCCCCCTCAGGCGCTCGGATCTCGGTCACAGAGTGCACGACCCCAGGTCGGTCCTTGCGGCCGGGTGCACCGGATCGCTCACACTATCCGCCCAGTTCAGCGTTCAGGGACGCCAGTGACAAATTCCACGTCCCTACACCCGGGCAATTCACCCATTTTATTGGACATTTGTTCGTCGCCTTGGCTATTGCTTTACCCGCAGGTGTCGTCGGCGGCGTTGTTGCCGCGGAACGTGGGTGCGGGAGAGGTCGCGGCCGTGGGCTCATCGGACTGCTTTCCGGCCGAGCCGGTGCCCCGGCGGACCCCGTTCGGGTAACCCTTTCCGTACGCGCCGTAGTCGTACGATTGCTCGTACGACATCCCGTTCCCGCTCTCGTACGAGTTCTTTTCGGCGCCCGCGGTCGAATCGCGGCTTTTCGCCGTGGAATGGGCCGCGGCCCCCTTCGTGACCACCACCGGCGCGTCCGCGCGCAGTTGTGCGAACAGTTTCTGCGCCTCGGGTTCCACGAGCTGGTCGCGATTGGCGTTGTAGACGTACGACTCCCTCGGGACGGTCAGGAACTGCACCCGTTCTGCGGGGATGTCACGTACCCCGCGCACGAGTTGGTACAGCCCGCGCAGACTCGCCAGGTCCGGGTCGGTCGTCAGCGACGAGGTCGCCGCGTCCAGGACGGGATAGAGCCGCGCCGGATTCAGCAGGACGTCGTTGCTCTGCACCTTGTGGACGAGCGCGCCGAGGAACCGCTGCTGGCGGTCCATGCGGTCGGTGTCGCTGCCGTCGCCCAGGGACTTGCGGGCCCGGACGTAGCCGAGGGCCTGCTCGCCGTCGAGCAGCACCCGTCCCGCCGGCAGCCGCAGCTTGGCGGCCTTGTCGCGGATCGGCGCGGTCAGGCACACCTGGACGCCGTCGACCGCGTCGACCATGTCCTTGAAGCCGTGGAAGTCGATGACCATGTGATGGTCGACGCGGATGTCCGTGAGCATCTCCACGGTGCGGATCGTGCAGGCCGAACCGCCCACCTGGAACGCGGAGTTGAACATCGCGAACATGGGGGCGGTTCGGGTGCCGTCCGGGCGCCGGCAGCCGGGCACGTCCACCATGAGGTCGCGGGGGAGGGAGACGGCGGTGGCGCTGTGCCGGCCCGCCGAGAGGTGCAGCAGGATGGTCGTGTCGGACCGCTCGGTCCCCGAGTCCCGCCCGTAACGGTCGTTGCCGTCCCCGGCACGCGAGTCCGACCCGATGAGCAGGATGTTCTGCGCGTCCCGCACGAGCGAGGTCGGCCGCTCCTTCTCGTACCGCGCGAGCTCGTCCGCGGCCGCGTCGTCCGCCGTGATGTTCCCGTCGAGCTTCGCGTACACCGCCCAGCCGCCGCCGACGGCCACCACCACCAGCACGGCGATCCCGATCCCGGTCCACCGCACCCACCGCCCGCGGCGCCGGCGCGCCAGCCCCCGCCCGGTCGCGGACGCCCCGGCCCCCGGCCCGAAGGTCCCTGCGGTGCCCTGGCGTCCGGAGGCGGTGCCCTCGGTGTCGGTCACGTGTGGAACCACCCCTCATGGCGTGTGAGCGTCTCGGGAGTGCTGCTCCTACGACCATGGCGCGAACCGGGTGCCGGGGGTGGCCGGAGCTGGGCCGAACGGGCGACACCCCGGGGCGGCTACCTGGCCGTCGCCGTCACCCGCTCGTTCTCCACGCGCCGGGCCAGGGTCTCCTCGTCCGACCGCTCCAGATGGCGGCACAGCACCACCGAGCCGCCGGTGGCGAGCGGCGCGTACAGCCCGGCGCAGAGCCCGCCCCAGCTGTCGTACGGCAGCCCGGACAGCAGTCTGGACCCGGGCCCCGTCAGTCCGAGCGGGACCGCCTCGGCCCGCGCCCGCTCCACGACCTCCGCGCCGCTGAACTCCCGCCCGGCCACGACCAGCGCGGGCTCCTCCGGGTCGACCGGAGCGAACGGGGCGAACCGGTCGCCCTGACCCGGTACCTCGACCGCGTAGTCGGCGAAGCCGGCCGGCGGCTGCGGGAACCGCCCGCCGAGCGGCCGCAGGGCGAGCGCGATCCGCTCCCCGCCGCACGCCCGTGCCGCCTCCAGCGTGTCCGGCCCGCTCACCACGAGGTCGGCCGCCGCCGGATCGCCCGCCATGTCCGCGATCACGCCCACCGACGAGCACGCCAGCAGCCACACCGCCGTCTGCCAGTGCGCGGGCAGCAGCAGCGCGACCCGGTCGCCGGGCTCCGCGCCGAGGTCGCCCTGGAGGAGATTGGAGGTCTTGGCCACCCAATTGGCGAAGGTGGCCACGGACAGTTCGACCCGCTCGCCCGTGGCGTCGTCGTAGAAGGTCACCAGGGGGCGTCCGGGGTCCGCGGCGAGCGCGGAACGCAGCAGGTCGGCGGGGGTACGGTCGGTGGCGTTCACCCGCAGAAGCCTACGCGGGCGGGCGGGCGCGCGGCCCACCCCAGGGCCACCGGTTCGGCGCAACGGCAGCCGACGGCCCGTCAGTTCCCCGATGGACAGATATGTATGACTATGTCCAAGATCAGGGGCATGCGTGGATTCCTTGCTTCCTCGATCGGCGTCACCTGCGCGGCCGTACTCGCCCTTCCGTCGGTCCCGGCCGCGGGAGCGGTCCCGGCCCCCGGGCGGGCGGCCGAGCCGTATGCCGCCGGCCTCCCCGGCAGCACCCAGTCGCTGCCCCTCGCCCCCCTCACCCGTGACCGCGCCCTCGGCCCGGCCACCGCTCAGGGCCTGTTTCGCCAGGACGTACGGCACTTCTCGATGGTCGGCGTCGTCTGGGACAACCCCGGGACGGAGTTGCGCGGCCGTGTGCAGGTCCGCACCCGCGCGGCCGGCTCCGCCACCTGGTCCGGCTGGCAGGACGTCGAGACGCACAACACCGAACACGCCGCCGACCCGGGCACCGCCGAGCGCGCCTCCGGCCGGGTGCGCGGCGCCACGGCGCCCCTGTGGGTGGGCGACTCCGACGGCGTCGAGGTGCGCGTGCGGGCGGCCGACGAACGCGGTACCCAGGGCAGGGAGGAGACCGGCGGCGGCACCCGCACCCTGGCGGCGACCGCGCCCCTGCCCTCGGGCCTGCGCCTCGAACTCGTCGACCCCGGTGACCCCGGTGACCCCGGTGACCTCGGTGATCCCGGCGACCCGGGCGGCGAGGTGCCGCCGCAGCCCGGCCCGGAGTCCGACCCCCGCACCGGCACGGTGGACCTGGAGAGCGCCGAGTCGCTCGCCGCCTCCACCGCCAACACCGACCTCGCCCCGCTGGGGGCCACCGAGATCCCGGCCCTGGACGAACGCGCCACCCAGGAGGAGCTGTACACCCTGCGGGCCGGCGAACTCACCGAGCAGCAGCGGGCGAAGCCGTACATCGGACCGCGTCCGCGCATCGTCACCCGGCGCGGCTGGGGCGCCGACGAGAACCTCCGGGAGAGGGGCTTCGTCTACACGAGCAAGGTCAAGGCGGCCTTCGTGCACCACACCGCGTCCGGCAACGGATACCGCTGCTCACAGGCCGCCTCCGTCATCCGTGGTATCTACCGCTACCACGTCAGGAGCATGGGCTGGCGCGACATGGGCTACAACTTCCTCGTCGACAAGTGCGGCACCGTCTACGAGGGGCGGGCGGGCGGCGTGGCGAAGCCGGTCCTCGGCGCGCACACCCTCGGCTTCAACACCAACAGCATGGGCATCGCCGTGATCGGCACGTTCGGTACCGCGAAGCCGCCTGCCGCCGCCGTCACGGCCATCGCCCGGCTCACCGCGTGGAAGCTCGGCCTGTGGGGGGCCAATCCACGGGGAAAGACATATTTGAAGTCCGGCGGTGGCAATCTCTACCGAAAAGGTAAGAACGTACGACTGAATGTGATCTCCGGCCACCGTGACGGTTTCTCCACGGAGTGTCCAGGCCGGCAGCTCTATCGCAAGCTCGGCTCGGCCCGCTCGACCGCCGCCCGCTATCAAGGGCGCTAGTGCCGTGACCGGACGGGACGGCGCGGTCCCTCCGGTTCGAGTGAACGGCCGGGGGAGCTCTCACCGCCGTCGGGGGGCAAAAGGCGGAACGCCGCTCTGCCGTCGAAGGCACCACACGAGGTTCTGCATACACTGGCCGGCCGAAAGACAGTTCGGCCGGTCCCGGCAGGAAGCAGAGACGACAGGTGACAGAAGCGATCCTCCTGGTCGGCGGCAAGGGCACCCGGCTGCGCCCCCTCACGGTGCACACGCCCAAGCCCATGGTCCGGGCGGCCGGGGTGCCCTTCCTCACGCACCAGCTGGCGAGAGCGAGAGCGGCCGGTGTCGAGCACATCGTCCTGGCCACCTCGTACCTGGCCGAGGTCTTCGAACCGTACTTCGGCGACGGCTCGGCCCTGGGACTGCACGTCGAGTACGTGACCGAGCGCGAGCCCCTCGGCACCGGCGGCGCCATCCGCAACGTCGCCTCCCGGCTGCACTCGGGCCCCGACGA
Organism: Streptomyces sp. NPDC005574; assembly: GCF_040605435.1. Classification (NCBI taxonomy): domain Bacteria; kingdom Bacillati; phylum Actinomycetota; class Actinomycetes; order Kitasatosporales; family Streptomycetaceae; genus Streptomyces; species Streptomyces sp. NPDC005574. The sequence goes on along the minus strand of NZ_JBEXCW010000042.1, from coordinate 18,679 downwards.
CCCGGTGCTCGTGTTCAACGGCGACATCCTCACCGGCCTCGACATCCGGGCGCTGGTCGACACCCACGAGACGACCGGCGCCGACGTCTCCCTGCACCTGACCCAGGTGACGGACCCGCGCGCGTACGGCCTGGTCCCGACGGACGAGACGGGGCGGGTCACGGCGTTCCTGGAGAAGCCGCAGACCCCCGAGGAGATCGTCACCGACCAGATCAACGCGGGCGCTTATGTCTTCCGCCGCTCCGTCATCGACACCATCCCCGTGGGCCGCCCGGTCTCCGTCGAACGCGAGACGTTCCCGGACCTCCTGGCGGCCGGGGCCCACCTCCAGGGCATGGTCGACTCGACGTACTGGCTGGACCTGGGCACCCCGGCGGCCTTCGTCCGCGGCTCCGCCGACCTGGTCATGGGCCGCGCCCCCTCGCCCGCCGTCCCCGGCCGCTGCGGCGACCGGCTCGTCCTGCCGACGGCGAGGGTCGCCCCCGACGCCAAGCTGACCGGCGGCACGGTGGTGGGGGAGGGCGCCTTCGTCGCGGAGGGCGCGCGGGTCTTCGGCAGCACCATCCTGCCCGGCGCCGTCATCGAACCCGGTGCCGTCATCACCGACTCCCTCATCGGCACCCGCGCCCGCGTCGGCCGACGCTCCGTCCTCACCGGCACGGTCATCGGCGACGGCGCGGTCATCGGCGCCGACAACGAACTGAGGGAGGGCGCCAGAATCTGGTGCGACGCTCGCATCCCGGCGGGCGCGGTGCGCTTCTCCTCGGACCAGTAGGGGATTTCTTTCCAGCCCGTCCGGCCCTTGGGGACGAGGCCGTTCGGGCCGAAGCGGGGTCCGGGGGCGCAACCCCCGGGGACGGAAGGCGCGGCGGGGGCGAGAGAACCTCGCCGTCAGCCCGCCCCGGCCCAGCCGGTCACAACACCCCGATGTCCCACTTCGGCATCTTGGGAACCCGCCGCGCAGGCGTCCTCCCGCTCAGCAGAATCAGCCGCGCGGCCCGATGCCGCTGCCCCGCGTACGGCTCCAGCAGCTCCAGCATCACCGCGTCGTCCGCGTCCCGGTTCCCCGCCAGCGCCCACCCGACGATCCCCGGCAGATGCACATCCCCCACGGTCACCTCGTCCGGTGCCCCGTGACTGCGCTGCACGGTCTCCGCCGACGTCCACGGCCCGACCCCCGGCACCACCTCCAGCCGCGCCCGCGCCGCCGCCGGTTCCATCCCGACCGCCTGCTCCAGCCGCGCGGCCACCCGCACCGCCCGCAGGATCGTGGACGCCCGCTTGTTGTCGACGCCGGCCCGGTGCCACTCCCACGACGGGATCAGCGCCCACGTCCGCGGCTCCGGCACCACGTACATCCGCTCGGGCGCGGGCCCCGGCGCCGGCTCCCCGAACTTGCGCACGAGCAGCCGCCACGCCCGGTACGCCTCGTCGGTCGTGACCTTCTGCTCCAGGATCGACGGGATCAGCGACTCCAGCACCAGCCCGGTCCTGGTCAGCCTGAGCCCCGGCCGCCGGTGCCGGGCCACCGCCACCAGCCGGTGCCGCGGAACGAACGCCGCCGGGTCGTCCTCGGCGCCGAGCAGCGCCGGCAACCCGTCGAGCAGCCACTCGGCGCCCGGCCCCCACGCCTCGCCGCGCACCTCGCCGCCGTACGCGGCCACCCGCAGGGTTCCCGGGCCCGCCGGTGTCCGGCAGGTCCGCCACACCGCCCCGTCCGGCAGCGCGCGGAACGTCGGATCGCCGGGTCCGCGCCGCAGCGGCCCGAGCGCCAGCCCGAGATCGAGCGGCCCGTCGGGCACGTACGTCCGCACCCGGCCGGGACCCGTGCTCTGCCGCGGCATGCCCGGTGGCACGCCGACCTGCCCGCCCCGCACGGTCGTACGGGTGGGCCGGGGATCGAATCGTCCTGCCACGGGTGAGGTCCTAGGGAGCGGAAGGCGCCCCGGTGAGAGAGGGGCCCTATGAGGGTAGGCGCAGCCGCGCGTGCGTCACCGCACCTCGACGAAAGCTCCCGCCTCCCGCTCCGGCCGGGGCCGCGGCTCCTCCGCCGGATGCCCGACGGCCACGGCACCCATCGGGTCCCAGTCCGCCGGCAGTTCGAGCACCTCGCGGACCACGTCCCGGCAGAACATCGTCGATGACACCCACGCGGACCCCAGCCGTTCCGCGGCCAGCGCGACCAGGAAGTTCTGCACCCCGGCGCCGGTGGCGACCACGAACATCTCCCGCTCGGCCGCGTCCCGCCGGGCGTCGCCGTAGGTGTGCGAGCCGTCCATGACGAGACAGGGCACGACGAGATACGGCGCGCCGCGCAGCACCTCGCCCCGCCGCACCCGCTTGGCGATCGACTCCTCGCTCTTGCCGTCCCGCCGCAGGTCGGCGATCCAGGCGTCCCGCATCGCGTCGAGCAGCCGCGTCCGCGACCGCGCCGACTCCAGCAGCACGAACCGCCAGGGCGTCGTGTGGTGCGGCGCCGGCGCGGTGACGGCCGCGGCCACCGCCCGCCGTACCGATCCGGAGTCGACCGGCTCGTCGGTGAAGGCCCGCACCGTACGCCGCTGGGTCACCGCCTGCCGGATCGCCTCGGAGGTGCCGAGCCGGAACATGTCGTCCCGGGCGCCGCGCACCATGGCCCGCGCCCCCTGTCCGTCGAGCCCGTCGACCACGTGCGGCAGCCCGCGGACGACGGCGACGGGCAGTCCGGCGGCCTTGCCCTTGACGAGATCGCCCGCCGCGGCCAGCTCGTCCGCCGTGGCGACGACGGTCGCGGCGAGCGGATTGCCGTACGCGTCGGTGCCCCCGCGCAGATCGTCCAGCACGCGCACGCCCGCGGCGCCGATCGCGACGTCCGTGAGCCCCGCGCGCCAGGGCCGCCCGAAGGTGTCGGTGACCACGACCCCGACCTCGACCCCGAGTGCCTCCCGCAGTCCGTCGCGGATCGCCCGCGCGGACCGGTCGGGGTCCTCGGGCAGCAACAGGACCGTCCCGGACGGGGTGTTGGAGGCGTCGACCCCGGCGGCGGCCATGACGAGGCCCTGCCGGTTCTCCACGATGCGCAGCGGCCCGCGCCGCGCCACCACCCGGACGGTCTCGGCGTCGATCGCGGCCTCCCGGTCGGCCGCCTCGACGACGCGCCCCTCCGCCTTGGACACGATCTTCGAGGTCACCAGCAGCACGTCGCCGTCGGCCAGGGCGGGTTCGGCGGCGGCGATCAGCTTGGCCAGGTCGTCGCCCCGCGCGACCTCGGGCAGGCCCGGCACGGCCCAGACCCGGAAACCGGCGGGGTCGCCCTGCGGGCGCGCGTCCGGGAAGCCGCTCACGCGCGCACCTCCTCGGCCAGGTCGAGCGCCGCGCGGGCCATCCCGGCGGCCGCGTCGACGTCGGTCATCATCAGCGGCACGGCCCGGCACCGGATGCCGGCCTCCTCGACCCGCTCCACCGCCTGCGCGTCGACGGTGTCCACGAGCCAGCCGTCGAGCAGCCCCGAGCCGTAGTGCTCGGCGACCGCCGCGGCCGTCGACTCCACACCGACCGCGGCGAGCACCTTGTCGGCCATCCCGCGCACCGGCGCGCCCCCGACGATGGGGGACAGCCCCACCACCGGCACCCCGGCGTCGGCGATCGCCTCGCGGATGCCGGGCACGGCGAGGATCGTGCCGACGGAGACGACCGGGTTGGACGGCGGGAACAGGACGACGTCGGCCGCCGCGATCGCCTCCAGGACACCCGGCGCCGGCTTGGCCTGCTCGGCACCGACCGGCACGATCGCAAGGGCCGGCACGGACGCCCGCAGCCGCACCCAGTACTCCTGGAAGTGCACCGCCTTGCGCTCGCCGTCCACCTCCACCGCCACATGCGTCTCGACCCGGTCGTCGGTCATGGGGATCAGCCGCACGCCCGGCTTCCACCGGTCGCACAGCGCCTGGGTCACCGCGCTCAGCGGATAACCCGCGCCGATCATCTGCGTCCGCACGATGTGCGTGGCGAAGTCCCGGTCGCCGAGCCCGAACCACTCCGGCCCGACGCCGTACGCCGCGAGCTCCTCCTTGAGGTGGAAGGTCTCGTCGGCCCGCCCCCAGCCCTGCTCCTCGTTGATGCCGCCGCCGAGCGTGTACATCACCGTGTCGAGGTCCGGGCAGACCTTCAGCCCGAAGAGGTGGATGTCGTCCCCGGTGTTGCCGATGACGGTGATGTCCGCGTCCGGCACGGCCTGCTGGAGACCGCGCAGGAACCGGGCACCGCCGATGCCGCCTGCCAGAACCACAATGCGCATGGGGCAAGTCTTGCAGGCGGGTGCGACAACGCGTCGGCCGGTCACGGCCTCAGCGCGTCAGGCGGTGACGACGTCCACGTCCTCGTGGCCCGCGGGTGCCGTGCAGGCGGAACGCCCCGAGTGCATGGGCATCTCCGTCAGCCCCGGGAAGTAGACGTGCAGGCTGACGGCGGGTTCGAGGGCGTCGTTGACGACCTCGTGCACGTACCCCGGCGCGAACACGCGCTGCGCCCCGGCGCCCAGCGCGCGCGTGCCGCGTGCGGTGCGCTCGGTCAGGGTGCCTTCCAGGACGGTCAGCACACCGGAGGAGCGGCCGTGGTCGTGCAGCCCGCTGCCCTGTCCCGGCACCCAGGTCAGCAGCCACACCTCGTAGCCCGGGCCGGTGCGCAGCCGGTGGTACCAGCGGGTCGTCGCGTCGTAGCGGACCAGGTGGGCCCACTGGGAGCGGTCGGCGGCGACGGCGCGGGCCAGCCCGACGAAGTCGGCCACGGTGGCCGGGTGCTCGCGCGGCGCCTGGAGGAGGTGCGGGACTTCGAGGATGTCGCCGGCGATCTGGAGGTCGCTGTCGCTGTTCATGGGTGCGGTGGTTCCTCGGCGGGAGAGTGCTGGGGTGTCGCAGGTCGTTCCGCCCGGGTCACGGGCGGGAGGAGCCGCCTCGGTGGGCGGGGAGCAGCCGGAGCGCGGTGGGGCTCAACAGCTGGGACAGCAACAGCTGCAGCGAGCGCGGGCAGCACCGTGGGACCCGGCGGTGCGGGTCGGGGTGAAGGCCGAGTTCGCGAACATGCCCACAAGGACACCGGCTCACACCTTCACTGTCAACTCGGCGCCGGTCCGTGGGACGGGATTCACCTCATCCGGTTCACCTCGCAGATGAAAGGTTTGTGCAGGCGTCACCCGGGACACATGGCGCACAACCGGGCGCACGAGCCCCGGCGCGATCCCGTGATCCGACTGTGATCCGATTCGCATCGGCGCGCGTGTCGGAACGAGATCCACGTCCTGGGCGTCTTCCTCCGCACAGCCGCGGAACGGCTCCGCGTGGAGTGGCGACCCTTCCGGCCCCATCTGCCTGTCAAGGTTTATGCCGATTTGAACACTTTCCGCTAGGCCTTGGTTCCGCAGAGTGAATAAGGGGCCCAATAGCAGATCTCGGCTTGACTCGCTCGGAGCAGCACACTTGTAATTTCACTCGTGTCGTTCAGCCGACATCGGTAACGGCTACATCACGGGGACGCGAAAGACAGACGAGGGGCGCACATGACCGAGCTGGTGCAGCAACTGCTGGTCGACGACGCGGACGAGGAAATCGGCTGGCAGGAGCGCGCCCTGTGCGCCCAGACCGACCCCGAGTCCTTCTTCCCCGAGAAGGGCGGCTCCACCCGCGAGGCCAAGAAGGTCTGCCTCGCCTGCGAGGTCCGCTCCGAGTGCCTCGAATACGCCCTCGCCAACGACGAACGGTTCGGCATCTGGGGCGGTCTGTCCGAGCGCGAGCGCCGCAGACTCAAGAAGGCCGCCGTCTGACCAGGGAGCAGGCACCGTCCGTCCCCGCGGGTTCGTCACGAACGGCCCGTCGCAGGTGGGTTGTCCACAGGCGGCGGGCCGTCGTCATGCCCAGCCGATAGTGTGGTCGCTCGTCCGAGACGCACCGCCGTCCCCACGGGGCACGGGCGTCCACCGCAGACCACCGAACCGGGGCCCGTACCTCGATGTCCGTGCACAGCCACACGGCAGCCCGTAACGACAGCGCTGCCGCACCCGAGTTCCCGCGTCACGTGGTGACAGCGGTCCTCGTCGCCCACGACGGCGCCCGCTGGCTGCCCGACGCGCTCGCCGGGCTGCTCGGCCAGGAACGCCCCGCGCAGTGCGCGGTGGCGGCCGACACCGGCAGCGCCGACGCCTCCGCCCAGCTGCTCACCGACGCCCTCGGCGCCGACCGGGTGCTGCACCTCGCCCGGCGTACGGGCTTCGGCCAGGCCGTGGAGGAGGTCGGCCGCACCGCGCCCGTCCTCACCCCGGAGGAGCTGCCGTACCTGAAGCGGCCCAGCGGCTGGGACCCGGTCACCCGCACCTGGCGCGACGACGCCTACGACCTCCCGGAGCTCCCCCACGGAGAACCGGTCCAGTGGCTGTGGCTGCTGCACGACGACTGCGCCCCCGAGTCCGACGCCCTGGCCCAGCTGCTGCGGGTCGTGGAGAACGAGCACGACCTCGGCCGGGACGACGTGGCCGTCGTCGGCCCCAAGCTCCGCGGCTGGTACGACAAGCGGCAGCTGCTGGAGGTCGGCGTCTCCATCGCCCACTCCGGCCGCCGCTGGACCGGCCTCGACCGCCGCGAACAGGACCAGGGCCAGCACGACCACGTCCGGCCCGTGCTGTCGGTGTCCACCGCCGGCATGCTGATCCGCCGTGACGTCTTCGAGGAGCTCGGCGGCTTCGACCGGCGCCTGCCCCTCATGCGTGACGACGTCGACCTGTGCTGGCGCGCCCAGTCCGCCGGCCACCGCGTCCTCATCGCCCCCGAGGCCGTCGTACGCCATGCCGAGGCGTCCTCCCGGGAGCGCCGCACCGTCGACTGCGTGGGCCGCACCGCCGCCTCCCCGCACAAGGTCGACAAGGCCGGCGCCGTCTACACCCTGCTCGTCAACTCGCGCACCGCCCTACTGCCCTGGGTGCTGCTGAGGCTCGTCCTCGGCACCCTGGTCAGGACCGTCGCCTACCTCGTGGGCAAGGTCCCCGGCCAGGCCGTAGACGAGATCCGCGGCCTGGTGGGCACCCTGCTGCGGCCCGAGCGGATCATCGCCGGTCGCCGCCGCCGCGGCAGCCCCGCCGTCGACAAGGACGAACTGCGCCCGCTGTTCCCGCCGCCCGGCGCCACCGTCCGGGCCACCGTCGAACAGATCGCCGGCGACCTCTTCGGCAGCGCCGACGCCGAGGCGTCCGCGGCCGGACGGCACGGCGGCGGCATCGAGTCCGGACCCGGCGGTGACGACGCGGACTTCCTGGAGATCGAGCAGTTCGCCCGGCTCAAGCGCATCGCCCGCAAGCCGGGACCGGTGCTCTTCCTGATCCTGCTGCTGGTGTCGCTGGTCGCCTGCCGCGCCCTGCTCGGCGGCGGCGCGCTCGCCGGCGGCGCCCTGCTGCCCGCCCCCGCCGACTCCTCCGAACTGTGGTCGCGCTACCTGGACGCCTGGCACTCCGTCGGCGCCGGCGGCACCCCGGCCGCGCCCCCCTACCTCGCGCTTGTGGCGATGCTCGCCTCCGCGCTGTTCGGCTCCACCGGGCTCGCCGTCACCGTCCTGCTGGTCGGCTCCGTGCCGCTGGCCGGCGTCAGCGCCTACTTCGCCTCCCGCCCGCTCGTCGAGTCGCGGCTCCTGCGCGCGTGGGCCGCCGTCGTCTACGCCTTCCTGCCCGCCGCCACCGGCGCCCTCGCCGGCGGCCGGATCGGCACCGCCGTACTCGCCGTCCTGCTGCCGCTTCTCGCGCGCGCGGGCATCGCGGCCAGCGGCCTGGCGCACACCTCGGGCGCGCGCGGCAGCTGGCGCGCCACCTGGGCGTCCGCGCTGCTGCTGACGGTGATCACCGCGTTCACCCCGATCATCTGGCCGATCGCCCTGATCCTCGGCGTCGTCGTGCTGGCCGTGCGCCGCGGCGAGATCACCGCCTACGGCCTGCGCTTCCTGGCCCAGTTCGGCACCCCGCTGCTGATCCTGGCGCCCTGGTCGCTGTCGCTGCTGCCGTTCGGCTTCTTCCGGGAGGCCGGCCTGGAGTACGGCTCCTCGACCGCCTCCGCCCTCGACCTGCTCGGTGCCAGCCCCGGCGGCCCCGGCACGGTCGACGGGCTGATGCTCATCGGCGTCGTCCTGGCCGCGCTGGCCGCCCTGCTGCGCGGCGAGCGCCAGTCCGGCATCGTCGGCGCCTGGGCCGTCGCGCTCGTCGGCCTCGTCTTCGCGGTGCTGTCCAACGACTCCACCTGGGCCGGCCCCGCGACGCTGGTCTACGGCCTCGCCCTGCTGGCCGCCGCCGCACTGGGCGCCGACGGCGCCCGCGCGCGGGTGGCCGAGCAGAGCTTCGGCTGGCGCCAGCCGGTGGCCGCGCTGATCGCGTTCGCCGCGGCGGCCGGCCCGCTGCTGGTCGCCGCCGGCTGGATGATCGGCGGCGCCGACGGACCCCTGGAGCGGCGCGACCCCGTGCAGGTGCCCGCGTTCGTGGCCGAGGAGAGCGGCACCCGCGACCAGGCCCGCACCCTCGTCCTGGACAGCGACTCCCCGGCCCATGTCGGCTACATGCTGGTGCGCGGCTCCGGCGCCCGCCTCGGCGACGCCGAACTCGCCGCCGCCGACGGCGAGAACGAGCGGCTGGACAAGGTCGTCGCCAACCTCGTCGCCGGTTCCGGTGCCGACCAGGCCGACCAGCTCGGCGGCTTCGCCGTGCGCTACGTCCTCGTCCACAAGGGCGCGCCCCGCGAGATCACCCGCGTCCTGGACGCCACCCCCGGCCTGAGCCGGCTCAGCCAGCAGGACGGCAGCGGGCTGTGGCGGGTCGACCAGGAGGTCTCCCGCGCGGCCGTCGTCGCCGCGTCCGGCTCGGCCGCGCCGCAGCCCGTCGCCGCCGGTCCCGTCGACGTGCACGCCACCATCCCGTCCGGCGCCGCGGGCCGCGTCCTGCGTCTCGCCGACACCGCCGACCCCGGCTGGACCGCCACCCTCGACGGCAGGCCGCTCACCCGCACCACGGTCGACGGCTGGGCCCAGGGTTTCCAGCTCCCCACCTCCGGCGGGCGACTGGACATCACCTACGACGACCCGGTCGGCCACACCGCCTGGCTGTGGGCGCAGGGCGCCCTCGCGGTCGTTCTCGTCGTGCTCGCCCTGCCCGGCAGGCGCCGGGACGTCGACGACGACCTCCCCGAGGAGCCGGCCGTGACCGCCGAGCCCGTGGCCGGCGAGGGCCGCCGGGCCCGCCGCCTGCGCGCCCAGTCGGAGGCCGAGGAAGCCCTCCAGGAGGAGGAGTTCCCCGCCCCCGAGCCGGACCAGCCCGCGGTGACCGTCCCGCAGCAGCAGTCCTACGGCGAGTGGGACGCCCCGAGCTACGCCGGCACCGACTACGACGCCTACGACGCCGGCCAGTACCAGGACGGCAGGCAGTACCCGGCCGGCGGCTACGACCAGCAGCAGCCCTACCAGGCGGACCCGTACCAGGGCGGCCAGGGCGGCCAGTACGACCCGTACGCGTACGGCGGCCCCGCGCAGCCGGCCTACGACCAGCAGCCGTACCAGCAGGGCTACGAAGGCCACCAGGGACACCAGGGACACGAGGGTTACGAAGGACAGGAAGGCTACGAGGGCTACCAAGGACAGGAGGGCTACGAGGGCTACGACCCGGCCTACGACCAGCAGCAGCCGCCGCAGCAGCACCCCCACGGCCCCGGCAGCGAGCGCCCCGACGGGAGTCAGCAGTGAACCGCACCACCCTGTCCCTGATCGCCGGAACCACCGCCCTCGCCGCCGTCACCGGCTTCGCCGCGATGAGCGCCCCGGACGCCGAGGGCAAGGACACCGCCAGGACGGCCGCCGAACTGCCCGTGGAGCGCACCGGCCTGCTCTGCCCGGCTCCCAGCACGTCCGACCTCGCCGAGACCGCGTACACGTCGTTCACGCCGGTCACGAAGGGCACGGGGAGCAGCGGCACAGCCCAACTCCTGCCCGCCGCGGCCCAGTCGGCCGACGGCACGAACGCCAAGAAGCCCTCGAAGAAGACCGCGAAGCCCGTGCTGCGACCCAAGGAGCCCGGCAAGCCGGTCACCGGGGACGTCTCCGGTGGGGACGCGCCCGCGCTCGTCGGCACCGCCGAGGGGAAGCTGGCGCCCGGCTGGACCGTCCAGCAGACCACCGAGGTCGCCGCGGGCGCCGGCCGCGGACTGCAGGGCGTCAACTGCACCGCCCCCGACACCGACTTCTGGTTCCCGGGCGTCAGCACGGAGGCGGGTCGCACCGACTACGTGTACCTGACCAACCCCGACGACTCCGCGGCCGTCGTCGACCTCAAGCTCTACGGCAAGGACGGCGCCCTCGACTCCACGGTGGGCGAGGGCATCACGGTCCGGCCGCACTCGGGCGAGCCGATCCTGCTGTCCACGCTCACCGGCGAGAAGCAGGCCGACCTCACCATGCACGTGAACGTCCGCAGCGGACGCCTCGGCGCCGCCGTCCAGGCCCTGGACGACAAGCTCGGCGGCGACTGGCTGGCCGCGGCCGGGGAACCGGCGACCGACCTCGTCATGCCGGGCATCCCGAAGGACGCCACCGCCGTACGCCTGGTCGTCTTCACCCCCGGCGGAGCCGACGCCGACCTGAAGATCCAACTCGCCTCGCCGACCGGCCTGATCACGCCCGCCGGCCACGAGACGGTGCACGTGAAGGCGGGCATGACCTCCGCCGTCGACCTGGGTGACGTCACGCGCGGCGAGGCGGGCTCGCTGGTCCTGACGCCGACGGACCAGCGGGTGCCGGTGGTCGCCGCCCTGCGGATCCTGCGCGGCAAGGGCGCCGCCCAGGAGACGGCGTTCATCCCCGCCACGAACGCGGTCGGCTCGCGCGCGACCTCCGCCGACAACAGCTCCAAGGGCAGCACCCTGTCCCTCACCGCTCCCGGCGGCACGGCCCAGGTCAAGGTCACGGCCTCGGCGGGCAGCGGCGGCGGTACGGCCCTCTCCAAGACGTACACGGTCAAGGCGGGCACCACCCAGGACGTTGAGGCCCCCGTGCCCAGCGGCCTGAAGGGGACGTACGCGCTGACCGTCGAGCCGCTGTCGGGCGGCCCGGTCTACGCGGCCCGGACCCTGGCGGCGACCCGCGAGGGCGTCCCGGCCTTCACCGTCCAGACCCTGACGGACGACCGGGGGACGGTGGCGGTCCCGGACGCCGAGCAGGACCTGTCGGTGCTGCAGAGGTAGCGGCGACGGCGGTAGGACCAGCGGCTGGGGCTAGTGCCGTGACCGGAAGGGTTTGCCGGGAAGCTCGCGGCGTCCGGTGCGGTGCATCGCAAGGCGGAGCATCGCCCGCGTACTGGATGTACTCGGGTGATGCGACAACGCGGCGAGGGGCCGTGCCGGGCGTCGCGAGCCGGTGAACCTTTCCGGTCACGGCACTAGCTAGGGGCCAAGGGCCAGGGGTCAGGCGTCGGCCGTGCCGCGGGGGCGGCGGGGTAGCGGTGGCACCGGGGTGGTGGCACCGCGGCGGCACCGAGGCGGCGGTGCCGTCGAGGCGGCCCGGGTGACTGAGCCCGCCTGCCGCCTGCCGCCTGCCGCCTGCCGCTTGGCGCGCCGTCCACCGCTTGGCGTGCCCCGCCCGCCGCTCGGCCGCCCGCCGCTTGGCGCGCCCCGCCCGCCGCTCGGCCGCCCGCCGTCCCCTCCGCTCAGTCCTCGCCGTAGCGGGGATCCACCGTCTCCGGGGTCAGTCCCAGCAGTTCGGCCACCTGTTCCACGACGACCTCGTGGACCAGAGCCGCCCGCTCGTCCCGCCCCTTCGTGCGGATCTCGACGGGCCGCCGATACACCACCACCCGCGCCGGATGCCCCTCGCGCGCGGACACCGTGCCGCCGAGCGGGACCCCCTCGTCGCTCCAGGTCTGCCCCGGTCCGTCCAGCCGCGGGACCTCCAGGACGAGGAAGTCGATGTCGGCCAGCTGCGGCCACCGCCGCTCCAGACGCTCCACGGAGTCCTGCACCAGATCGGCGAAGCCCTCGGCGCGGCTCGCGGCGAGCGGTACCTGGGGTGGTGCGATCGGGCCGCGCATGCCCCGCCCATGGCGGTCACGACGGCGGGGCCCGTGGCCGGCGGCCCGGGGAGGTACGGGGTTGTCCATCACTGGTGAAGCGTAATCCTCGCCGGAGCCGGGCGCCCGGCCCCCACGCGGCAGCGGGGGCGACCTCCGGCCACCTCGCCCTGCGTGGCGCGAGTTGACCGTTCCGGCCAAGGTTGGGCTCGATTCCGTATCTCCGCGCGATCGTCGATCTCACCGTAATTGACGTGCTTTGTGCGCAGTGATGACCGGGTCCGAATCCGCCGGACCCCTCGGGAAGCGGTGTCCGCGCAGGTCAGCGAGGTGTGCTCGGACAGCTGTGTGGGGTGTTTCACAGCCCGACACGGTGGGGTGACCTGGAGGGGAGTCGTCGCGGCCCGCTCAAGAGTGCGGTACCGTCCAACGTCGTGAGCCCCGTACGTCGCTGTTCGCGCACCGCTTGCGGCCGCCCCGCCGTCGCGACGCTGACGTACGTCTACGCCGACTCGACCGCGGTCCTCGGCCCGCTCGCCACCTACGCCGAACCCCACTGCTACGACCTGTGCGCCGAGCACTCCGAGCGCCTCACCGCCCCGCGCGGCTGGGAGGTCGTCCGGCTGCTCGACAGCTCGGCCCCGGCCCGCCCCAGCGGCGACGACCTGGAGGCGCTGGCCAACGCCGTGCGTGAGGCGGCCCGCCCGCGGCAGCGGACGGCCGAGGCCGGTGGCGCCCGCACGGTGGACCCGATGGAGGTCGCGCGCCGCGGCCACCTGCGGGTGCTGCGCTCCCCGGACAACTGAGCCCGTCCGTACCCCTGTTGCGCTCCCGCGAGCGCAGACCGTCCCGCACCCTCCGCGCCGACGCCCTCCGACCTGAGGTCACGGCTGTGGGTCCACTCGGCACACGCACGACGGACTGCCGGTCGGGACAGGTAGTTTGGGGCGACCGACAGGACTTAGGGAAGGTTGGCCGTGGCTGCTGATCTGTCGCAGATCGTGAAGGCGTACGACGTGCGCGGGGTGGTCCCGGACCACTGGGACGAGTCCCTGGCCGAGCTCTTCGGAGCCGCCTTCGCCCGGGTGACCGGCGCGGACGCGATCGTCACCGGCCACGACATGAGGCCCTCGTCCCCGGGGCTGTCGGGAGCCTTCGCACGCGGGGCGGCGGCCCAGGGCGTCGACGTGACCGAGATCGGCCTCTGCTCCACCGACCAGCTCTACTACGCCTCCGGCGTCCTCGACCTGCCCGGCGCCATGTTCACGGCCTCGCACAACCCCGCCCGCTACAACGGCATCAAGATGTGCCGGGCGGGCGCGGCCCCCGTCGGCCAGGACACCGGCCTCGCGGAGATCCGCCGGCTCGTCGAGTCCTGGGCCGACTCGGGCGCCCCGGCCGCGGCGGAGAGGACGGGCACGACCACGCGGCGCGACACGTTGGAGGAGTACGCGGCCTACCTCCGCTCCCTCGTCGACCTGACCGCGATCCGCCCCCTCAAGGTCGTCGTCGACGCGGGCAACGGCATGGGCGGTCAAACCGTCCCCACCGTCTTCGCCGGCCTGCCGCTGACGCTCGTCCCGATGTACTTCGAACTCGACGGCACCTTCCCGAACCACGAGGCCAACCCCCTCGACCCGGCGAACATCGTGGACCTCCAGCAGCGGGTCCGCGAGGAGGGCGCCGACCTCGGCATCGCCTTCGACGGCGACGCGGACCGCTGCTTCGTGGTCGACGAGCGGGGCGTCCCGGTCTCCCCGTCCGCCGTCACCGCGCTGGTCGCCGCCCGCGAACTCGCCCGGTACGGCGGCAAGGGCACGGTCATCCACAACCTGATCACCTCGTGGTCGGTGCCGGAGGTCGTCCGGGAGAACGGCGGCACCCCCGCCCGGACCCGCGTCGGCCACTCCTTCATCAAGGCCGAGATGGCCCGCACCGGCGCGATCTTCGGCGGTGAGCACTCCGCCCACTACTACTTCAAGGACTTCTGGAACGCGGACACCGGCATGCTGGCCGCCCTGCACGTCCTCGCGGCCCTGGGCGGCCAGGACGGCCCCCTGTCCGGCCTCGTCGCCCAGTACGACCGCTACGCCGGCTCGGGCGAGATCAACTCCACCGTCGACGACCAGGCCGGCCGGCTCGCCGCGGTCAAGGCGGCGTACGAGAGCCGCGAGGGCGTGGAACTGGACGGACTGGACGGGCTGACGGTCGCCGCCGCCGACTGGTGGTTCAACGTCCGCCCCTCCAACACCGAACCCCTCCTCCGCCTCAACGCCGAAGCCCGCGACGAACCGACCATGGCGAAGATCCGGGACGAGGTCCTCGCGATCATCAGGAGCTGAAAGGCGCCCCCGCCGGGTGCCGTGATTCCGCGCCCGGCACCGCCCCGCCCGCCGGCCGTCCCGGTCCGCCCCGATGCCCGCGGCCGGGCGCCCCACGGCGGTACCCTGACCAGGCACATCCACCCACGCACACGCAGACGCACCCGAACCCGCGCGCCCGCCCGAAGGGAAACCCCATGCCGCTCGAAGCCGGCCTCCTGGAGATCCTCGCCTGCCCCGCCTGCCACGCCCCCCTCAAGGAGCAGGACACCGAGCTGATCTGCACCGGTCAGGACTGCGGCCTGGCCTACCCCGTCCGCGACGGCATCCCGGTCCTGCTCGTCGACGAGGCCCGCCGCCCCGCGTGACCCGCCCCCGGCGACCCGCGTAATCGACGACAGGCGATCGGAGACTGCCGCCCATGCTCGACGAATCGCTGCTGGACACCCCCGAGGCGCTCGCGGAGGCCGACCGTCGCGGTCTGCTCCGCGGCGCCGCCGAGGCCGGCGCCCGTGTCCGCACCGCAGCCCGGCACGCGGCCGAGGCCGGCGTCGCCGACCTCAAGCCCGACGGCCGGCCCCGCGCGGTCCTCATCGCCGGCCCCGGCGCTGCCGCCACCCACGCCGCCGACCTGCTCGGCACCCTCGCCGGAGCCGGCAGCCCCGTCATCCGCCTCGCGCCGAGCGGTGTCGCCCCCGCCGCGGGCGCGCTGCGCTGGGAACTGCCCGGCTGGACCGGCTCCGTGGACCTGCTGCTGATCACCACCCCCGACGGCACCGAGCCGGGCCTGTCCCTGCTCGCCGAAGCCGCCTACCGGCGCGGCTGCGCCGTCGCCGCCGTCGCCCCCGTCGGCACCCCGCTGGCCGAGGCGGTGGCCGGCGCCCACGGCATGTTCATCTCCATGGCGACAGCGCCGTACGACCAGGAAGAACCCCTCGCCGCCTCGGCGCCCGGCGTGCTGTGGGCCCTGCTCACCCCGCTGCTCGCCCTCCTCGACCGCACCGGCCTGCTCAGCGCGCCGCCCGAGGCGCTGGAGAAGGTCGCCGACCGCCTCGACCAGGTCGCCGAACGCTGCGGTCCCGCCATCGCGACCTACAGCAACGCCGCGAAGACCCTGGCCTCCGAACTCGCCGACGCGCTGCCGGTGATCTGGACCGAGGGCGTCTCCGCCGGCCCCGCGGGCCGCCGGTTCGCGGCCGGCCTCGCCGAACTCGCGGGCCGCCCCGCCCTCGTCGCCGAACTGCCCGAGGCGCTCGCCGCGCACGGCGCCCTGCTCGCGGGCCCGCTGGCCGCCAGCGCCGACCCGGACGACTTCTTCCGCGACCGCGTCGAGGAACAACCCGCTCTGCACGCGCGCGTGGTGCTGCTCCGCGACAGCCCGATCGGCGGCCTCACCGCCGCTCCGACCGCCCGTGAACTGGCCCTCAGCCACGACACGCCGATCAGCGAGCTGGAGCCGGAGGCCGGCGGCGAACTGGAGAGCCTCGCGGAACTGATCGCCGTCACCGATTTCGCCGCCGTTTACCTGGCGCTCGCCTCAGGCGCCTGATCTGGGCCCACGCCTTCTGACCAGCGCCCGCTGAGCAGCGTACGTACGGAGACAGAGACACAGCATGGACCGCCTCGACAACACCGTCCGCCCCTACGCCTGGGGTTCGACCACCGCGATCCCTAAGCTGCTCGGCATCGAGCCGACCGGCGAACCGCAGGCGGAGATGTGGATGGGAGCGCACCCCGGCGCTCCCTCCCGCACCGGCCGCGGCACGCTCGCCGAGGTGATCGACGCCGACCCCGGCCGGGAACTCGGCCCGGAGTCCGTCGCCAGGTTCGGTCCCCGGCTGCCCTTCCTCCTCAAGATCCTCGCCGCCGGCGCCCCGCTCTCCCTCCAGGTGCACCCCGACCTCGCCCAGGCCAGGGAGGGTTACGCGGACGAGGAACGCCGGGGCATCCCCGTCGACGCCCCGCAGCGCAACTACAAGGACGCCAACCACAAGCCCGAACTCATCTGCGCCCTCACCGAGTTCGACGGACTGTGCGGCTTCCGCGAGCCCGCCCGGACCGCCGACCTGCTGGCCGGCCTCGGCGTCGACTCCCTCAAGCCGTACGTCGACCTCCTGCACGCCCGGCCGGAGGAGGCCGCCCTGCGCGAGGTCCTCACCGCCCTGCTGACCGCCGACCGCGCGGAGACGGCCCACACGGTCACCCAGGCCGCGGCCGCCTGCGACCGCCTGGGCGGCGACTACGCCCCCTACGCCGACATCGCCCACCACTACCCGGGCGACCCGGGTGTCCTCGCCGCGATGCTGCTCAACCACGTCCGGCTCCAGCCCGGCGAGGCCCTGTTCCTCGGCGCCGGCATCCCGCACGCCTACCTCAGCGGCCTCGGCGTCGAGATCATGGCCAACTCCGACAACGTCCTGCGCTGCGGCCTGACCCCCAAGCACGTCGACGTCCCCGAACTCCTGCGCGTCGTCCGCTTCGAGGCGCGCGACCCCGGCGTACTGCGCCCGGAGGCCGCCCCCGACGGCGAAGAGGTGTATGCGACCCCGATCGACGAGTTCCGGCTCTCCCGCCACGTCCTGGCGGAGGGCGCCACCGCACACGACCTGACCCGCGCGACCCCCCAGATCCTGCTCTGCACGGCGGGCTCGGTCCGAGCCGGCGACCACGAACTCACGCCAGGCCACTCGGTGTTCGTCCCCGCGGGGGAGAAGGTTGAGGTGTCCGGCGACGGAACGCTCTTCCGCGCCACGGTGGTCGCGTGACCGACGGGGTAGGCGTGACCTGAGGGACCGTTGCCGGAACGGGCTGCAACAATGGCCCACCGGCAAAGGACAGGCAAAGGTCTGCACGGCGTACGTACGGAAGGGACATCGCGGACACATGAGCGCGTCAGGCGGTACCAGGGCGATCGTGGCGGCACTCGGCGCCAACCTCGCGATCGCTGCATCGAAGTTCGTGGCGTTCGCGTTCAGCGGTTCCTCGTCGATGCTCGCCGAAGGCGTGCACTCGCTCGCCGACTCCGGCAACCAGGCCCTGCTCCTGGTCGGCGGCAAGAAGGCACAGCGCGAGGCAACCCCCCAACACCCCTTCGGCTACGGCCGCGAACGCTACATCTACGCCTTCCTCGTCTCCATCGTCCTGTTCTCGGTCGGCGGCATGTTCGCCGTCTACGAGGGCTACGAGAAGATCCGCCACCCGCACGACATCGAGCACTGGTACTGGCCGGTGGGCGTCCTCCTCTTCGCGATCATCGCCGAGGGCTTCTCCTTCCGCACCGCCATCAAGGAGTCCAACGAACTGCGCGGCTCGCTGTCCTGGGCGCAGTTCATCCGGCGGGCGAAGGCCCCCGAGCTGCCCGTGGTCCTCCTGGAGGACTTCGGTGCCCTGATCGGTCTGGTCCTCGCCCTCGGCGGGGTCGGCCTGGCCCTGCTCACCGGCGACGGCGTCTGGGACGGCATCGGCACGGTCTGCATCGGTGTCCTGCTCATCCTGATCGCCCTCGTGCTGGCCGCCGAGACCAAGTCCCTGCTGCTCGGCGAGGCCGCGGGCGTCGAGGACGTGCAGAAGATCGAGGCGGCCGTCGTCGACGGCCGTACCGTCACCGGCATCATCCACATGCGCACCCTCCACCTCGGCCCCGAGGAACTCCTCGTCGCCGCCAAGATCTCCGTCGAGCACGACGACACCGCGGCCGAGGTCGCCGCCGCCATCAACGCCGCCGAGGCCCGTATCCGCGAGGCCGTCCCGATCGCCCGCGTGATCTACCTCGAACCCGACATCTACAGCGAGGCCGAGGCCGCCAAGGGCCCCGACCGTGAGGCCACCCCCGGCGGCCCGGCCCCGCACCCGGCGGGCCACTGACAACCCTTCGCCACCCTGTCGGCGAACCGCGGCGAACCGCGGCGGACCCGCTCCCCGCACCCCCGGCCGCCCCGGAACGGCGTGAACTGTTCCAAGGCGGACTGGGGGCCATCGCGCCGAGCGGTGTAGCTTGGAACCGAAGCCAGACGTCGCTGCTGATGGCGGTCGGGCGGTCCGCACGCGGATCGGCCGAGGGAGAGAGGGCCTCCGACGGACTGCGCTGCGCGCACGCGGGCATCCCTGTGTCCTCCCGAGGGCACCCCTGTGTCCGCCGCCGCGCAGACCAGCCCTACCCACCTCGCCCCGATCACGAGGAGCAGCCCGTAATGACGACTGTCGACAACCGGCAGGACTTCAAGGTCGCCGATCTCTCCCTGGCCGAGTTCGGCCGTAAGGAGATCACGCTCGCCGAGCACGAGATGCCCGGTCTGATGTCGATCCGCCG